>CAVGUB010000078.1:0-21800 GCA_963632375.1 Phocaeicola dorei
TACAACATCCACACATTCCTGTTCCATCAATCATAATAGGATTCATTGAACAAATACATTCTGGGACATTATATTTCTTACAAGTTAATGTAACAAATTTCATCATAATAACAGGTCCAATAGCGATAACTTTATCGTATTTTCCTGTTTTTAATAATTCTTCAAGTGGAGCAGTAACAACACCTTTTTCTCCATAAGTTCCATCATCACTAACAGGTACATATTTAGTAGAATCTTTTCTAAATTCTTCATCTAAAATTACTAAATCTTTAGTTCTAAAACCTGCAATTGCAGTTACATCTTTACCTAAATCATGGAATGCTTTACAAATTGGATATGCAATAGCGCATCCTAAACCTCCACCAACAACAATAACTTTTTCACCAGTTAATTCAGTTGGTTTACCAAGTGGTCCTACAAAATCATGTAAAGAATCACCAACTTCTAGTTGATTAAGTTTAAAAGTTCCAGCACCAACAATTTGGAAAATAACAGTAACTGTACCTTTTTCTCTATCAAATCCTCCAATTGTTAATGGGATTCTTTCTGCATTTTCATCGCTACGTAAAATAACAAATTGACCTGGTTCAGCTTTTTTAGCAATAGCTGGAGCTTCAATTTCAAGTAATGTTTCTGTTGGATTAAAAACATGTTTTCTAATTATTTTGTACATATTTAACTCCTTTTATTAATAACTAAATTATATAAAAATATACCTCTTTTGTGAATAAATTAAGAGGTATATATTTTAAAGATTAGCCATTGCTAACAAGATTATAAAACAAATAGATAAATAGATATGAATTGTAATACTACTCCAATAGATACAAAAATATGGAAAACAGTATGAAACCAGACTGATTTTTTCTTTCCAAGTCCATAAAGTATTGCACCAACACTAAATGAAACTCCTCCAGCAAGTAATAAAATAAATCCAGTCATTGAAATTACTTTAATTAATTCCACACAATTTAATATAATGCACCATCCAGCACCTAAATAAATAATCATTGAAAGAACATTATATTTTTTAATATTAATAGAATTCATAGTAATTCCAAGTGCAATTAATGCGTAAACTAACGCAAATATAATCCATCCTGAATACTTAATAGATTCAATTCCCCATAAAGGTACTTCTCTTAATGAAATTAAGCAATAAGGAGTGTAGGTTCCTGCAACAAGGAAGAAAACAAAATCATGATCTAAAACACGTAAAACTCTTTTACCATTATTCTTTTTTAAAGCATGATAGATGCAACTTATTGTCATACATACAATAATACTTGCACCATATATTGAACATGCAACAATTGCGTATACAAAATCATGATCTCCAATATGACTTCCATTAGGGACAAAAACTCCACAAATTTTAAGTAACATTAAAATTAATGCTACAATTCCAAAAAGTGCAGTTAATCCATGAGTTATAGAATTCCATAACTCATGACGTAATTTATAATTTGGCAACTCGATTTCTTTAACACTCATTAATACTACCTCATCTAGTTTTAATAACTATTAGAATTATAGTACATTACTACCTAATTGTTAAGATATTATTTTAAAAAAAGAGGAATTATTTTTTAAAATTCCTCTTAAATTAATTTAACAAATCGAAAAGAACATAATCATATAAATGGGAATATAAATGATATTACTATCTTCATATATTTCCCTATTATTAGATAAAACATATCCTTTTTTAACATTATAATCTTTATTTTTAATAAATTTATCGATTGCACTATGGATTTTATAATCTTTACCAGATTTAATTTCCAACGGTAAACAAGATAATGAATCATAATCATCAATTAAAAAATCAACTTCTCCATTATGTTTATTATCGTAATAAAATAAATTAAATCCATGTGCTTTTAATTCACTTGCTACAGCTGACTCATAAACTGTGCCTAAATTAACACTGCTTTCATCATTTAAAACAGCATTTATATTATTTCTATATAAAATATTAGTAAGTAATCCAACATCATTTAAATATAATTTTAATAGATTTTTTCCGCTAGATTCAATTAATGGGAAAGTTGGTCTCGATAGTGCTTTAACTTCTAAAGCAATACCTGAATTAATTAAATAATCAAACTCATCTTGATAATCACTAAATCTTTTCCCTTTTATATTTTCAATATCTTGAATTACTACTCTTTTCTTTTTGTTTTCTAAATTAGATGGAATTAAATCATAAATTCTTTTAATTTTTAATTTATGTTCTTGATCATATCTGCTAGCATCATCTCCATAAAAATCTAATATTCTATTATGGATATTTCTAACTTCCATAATATTATTTTTTTCAAGATATGTATTAACTGCATCAGGAAGTCCTCCAATTAATAAATATCTTTTAAATAAACTAAGCATTCTTTTGTGGGTAGATTCATCCAAACTTTCTTTATTTTTAAATTTAGTTTTAATGTATTGAACAGCAAAATCATTAAATCCATTAGCCCGTAAGAATTCTTCAAAATCAAGAGGATACATATGACAAATATCGATACTTCCAATTGGTATCGAGACTGTTTTTGCAAGAGTAATTCCTAAAAGTGAACCACTACAAATATATGTATATTTATCATCTTGTTTTAAAAATTTAAGCATAGTCAAATATTGGTCATATTCTTGGATTTCATCAATAAAAATAATAGTATTTTCTTTTTCTTTCATCTTTTCACCATAAATTGAGCTTAATTTAAAATAAAAATCTTCAACACTATAGATATTTTCAAAATCTTTTTTGTCAAGTTTGTCTTGAACAAAGTTGATTTCAATATAATTTGGATATCTTTCTTTTAATACTTCACTTGCAATATGTCTAATAATATAAGATTTTCCAACTTGTCTAGCACCATCTATAATCAAAATTTTATTAGAACCATTAACAAAATAATTTAATATTTTATCTTCAATTTTTCTTTTTAACATATATTCCTCCTTCACTAAATATATTTTACACTTTTCCTATAAATATGACTATCTAAAAATACACTTTTCCTACATTTTAAACATCTAAAAAATACACTTTTCCTATAAAATTAAAGTCTCAAAAATACACTTTTCCTAAACCCACAAAAAAATTAAAAAAATCCCAGAAATTAATCTGAGACTTCTTCTAATACTTCATTATTTTGGATAATTTCTTCATTAATTTGATGATTTTTATTAAATTCTTCTAAATTTTCATCGCATTTCTTTCTAATTTTCTTTCTTAATATTAAGTAAGTAATAAAAGACATTGCAAACGCCATTAACCAAGAAATTGGATAACACATATATAAAACTCCTAAAGAATGCATTGGATTACCAACAAGTGGAGAATATATAAATTTATCCCAAATAACTCTAAAGATACAATTACAGAAAATAGTATAAATTGTAGGTAAAAATGAATAACCAACTCCTCTTAATACTCCAGTTTCACTATCCATTAATCCACAAAGGAAATAAGTTAAACAAACAACCCTCATTCTTTCCATAGCGTATTTTGTAACTTCAGGATCATAATTTTCTCCCATATACACTTTAAGTAGTGGTTCTCCTAAAAAATATGTTCCATATCCCATAACAATTCCTACAATTGTTACCATACATAATGAAATTATATGGCATTTTTTAACATTATCTTTTAATCCTCTTCCATAATTAGCACTAATAAATGATGGAGTAGCATTAAATACTGCATACATTGCCATATAAGTATATTGAGAAATATTTGCACTATTAGTGTTTGCAGTTACAACAACTTCAGGCCATGCATTAACACTTGCTTGTAATAAAACATTAGAAATTGAAAATAAAACACCTTCAATTCCACTTGGAATTCCAATACGCAAAATTTCTAGTAATTCATCTTTATAAATTCTTAACTTTTTAAACTCAAATCTAATAAATCCTTTATTACGATGTAAAGAAAACATTACTAAGAATGCACTTAACGCTTGGCAAATAACAGTAGATACTCCAACTCCAACTTCTTTCCAATCAAATAAGAATACAAATAAATAATTTAATCCAATATTTAATATTCCTGAAATAACTAAAAATATTAATGGTTTATAACTATCTCCCATTCCTTTAAATGCACTACTTCCAAAGTTATAAAGCATTAAAAATGGCATAGATAAGAAGTAAATTCTTAAATAATTACTAGCAATATCAATATATGATTCATCAACATGCATCCATTCAAGGAATATTTTAGAACAAAAGAATCCAATAATTGCAACAATAATTCCACTAATTAATGCAAGTAAAATACCAGTATGGGTAGCTTTTGAAGCACCTTCTTTATCTTTTTTACCTACATATCTAGCTACTACAACATTTAATCCTACTGATAATCCAAGAAATGCTTGAGTAACAAGAGCAATTAAACTTCCATTACTTCCAACAGCTGCTCCATACATTGATCCACATTTTTGTTGGACTACAATTAAATCGAATGAATTGTATAATAATTCAAATATCCCAACAAGTAAGATAGGAATAGTAAAAATAATAAACTTTTTGATTAAAGTTTTAGTATCTCCTGTAGTTAAATCCATCTCACTTTTATTAAAAAATTTCTTTAAACTCACCATAAATATAAATTCTAATACTAATAAGTATTAATATCAAAAAAATTACCTAATTTCTTAGGTAATTTTCGATTTTTTAACTTATTTACTAATTACATCAATCTTATGAGATACTTCTCTTAAAACATCATCTGCTTTATATCCTAATGCAATCGACACCATAAACTTGTATTCATTATCAACTGAAGCATATTCTTTTAATAATTCATTATTATTAAAGAAAGGTTTAATACAATAAATCATAACTGATTGGATATTAAGGGATGTTGCTTCAAGCATCATATTTTCTCCAATACAACCTGCATCAAGATTTGCTAAATCATTATTAGGATTTTTACTATAAATAAGTACTAATTTATTACATCCATAGGTTGGATCTTTATGCATTACTTCAATTAATTTCTTTCTTAATTCATCTAAAGATTCTTTTTCAAGTACTACTAATTTAGTATTTTCGTATTTTCCAACTGCAACTGGTGCTTTCATTCCAGCATCTAATATTTTATCTAAATCCTCTTTTGAAATATCTTTTGCAAGATAATTTCTATAACTTCTTCTTAATTTAATAGATTCTTCAAGTTCCATAACTACCTCCATTTGTATAAAAGGGTGAAGATTTTTCTTCACCCCTATTATAAATTTAATTATTTATCTAATCCACCAAAACGTTTAATTCTATTCCATCTATCTTGACATGCTTTGAAATTCTTTTCAAATAATTCTTCTGCATGTTCAGGATTAACTTTTGGAAGCATATTATAACGTGTTTCTTTCATAATAAATTCACGAATCTTTGAGAAATCAGGTTCTTTACAATCAAGTTGTAAAGGAGCTTTTCCTTCTTTTTCAAGACGTGGATCATATCTAAATGTTGTGAAATATCCGCATTCTACTGCTAATTTTTCAGTTTCACTACTATTAACTAAGCCACCTTTAATACCTTGGTTGATACATGGAGCGTAACAAATAATAAGTGAAGGACCATTGTAACTTTCAGCTTCTTTGAATGCTTTAATTGCTGCCATTGGATTAGCACCAAGTGATACTTGAGCAACATAAACATCTCCATAACTCATTGCCATTAAAGCAAGATTTTTCTTATTTTGACGTTTACCACTTGCAGTAAATTGAGCAATTTGACCAGCTTGTGATGATTTAGATGCTTGTCCACCAGTATTTGAATAGACTTCAGTATCTAAAACCATAATATTAATATCATCTTCACTAGCGATAACATGATCTAATCCACCATAACCAATGTCGTAAGCCCATCCATCGCCACCAACAATCCAAACAGATTTATCAAGTAAATCATCTTTATATTTTAAGACTTCTTTAATTCCTTCATCTTTGCTTGCTTCAATTGCTTTTACTAAATCAGGAATAATCTTTCTTGCTTCATCCTTATTCTTAATATTTGCTAAATATGAATCAATTAAAGTTACAAGTTCAGGTTCTAAACTTCTTTCTTTAGCACTTACTAATAATTTAGAAATAACACTTAATTTATAATCAGTAGCAAGTCTCATACCATATCCAAATTCAGCATTATCTTCAAAAAGTGAGTTACTCCAAGCAGGTCCATTACCATTTTTATCTGTAACAAATGGAGTTAATGGAGTAGAACCATTATAAATTGATGAACATCCAGTAGCATTTCCAATCATTAAATCTTTACCAAATAATCTTGATAATAATTCATAATATGGAGTTTCACCACATCCAGCACATGCACCACTTACTTCCATATAAGGCATTAAGAATCCAACACCTTTAACAGTAGTTAATGGGAATTTATCTGCTTTATATTCGACATGTTTGAATAAATATTCAGCATAATCAGCTTTTTCAAATTGTGATTTTGCTTCTACCATCTTTAATGCAAAGTGATCATTTCCAAGACGAGCAGCTGTTTTATTAGCCATACATTCTTTAACACAAACACCACATCCTACACAGTTTCTTGGAGAAACTTGAATAATGTATTTCATTCCTTTTACTGTAGGACCAATTGCATCTTTAACTTGTGCATCAAGTCCACTAGGACCATTTTTAATTTCTTCTTCATTTAATAAGAATGGACGAATTGTTGCGTGAGGACATACAAATGCACATTGATTACATTCAACACAATATTCTTTATTCCACATTGGAACTCTATCTGCAATACTTCTTTTTTCTTTGAAAGTAACATTTTCTCTCATTGATCCATCAAGTAATTCATATTCTGTAAATTTAGAAACTGGTAAATCATATCCATCAAGTGTACCAATATAGTCAACATATGAATCAAAATAGTCATCACCAATTGAATTTCTTACACGTTTAAAATCTAAATCTTTCCAAGAAGGATCAACTTTAATTTCTCTTAAACCTTGAGTTCCTGAATCAATTGCTTTGTAGTTTAAATCAACAACTTCTTGACCTTTTTTAGCGTAAGTTTTTTCTGCTAATTTCTTCATCCATTTATTTGCTTCACTATATGGCATAATTTGAGGATTAAGATAGAAGAATGCTGATTGTAAAATTGTATTAGTGTGTCTTCCCATTCCAATTTCTAAAGCAATTTTATTAGCATCAATAACGTAGAATTTAGCTTCTTTTGTTGCTAATTGATATTTAACTCTTGTAGGTAATGATTTAAGTAATTGTTCATCACTCATATCAGTATTAAGTAAGAATGTTCCACCTTTTTTAAGATTCTTTAACATATCAAATTTTAATACATAAGTATCTAATGAACATGAAATGAAGTTAGCATGTTCAACATAATATGTTGAATGGATTGGTTCTTTACCAAATCTTAAATGGCTTCTTGTAACGCCACCTGATTTTCTTGAATCATATGCAAAATATGCTTGAGCGTATTGATGAGTTGCATCTCCAATAATTTTAATAGAAGATTTATTAGCACCAACTGTACCATCACTTCCTAATCCATAGAATAAACATGATGTATATGAATGTTCAATTTCATAATGTTCATCAACTGGTAATGATAAATGAGTAACATCATCATTAATACCAATTGTAAATCCATGGAATTCTCTACCACTTAACATAACGTCAAAGACTGCTTTAACATGTTTTGGTTGAGTATCTTTTGAAGAAAGACCATATCTTCCTCCAATTACTCTAATATCTTTAACTCCATTAAGTGCTAAAGCACTACAAACATCTTCATATAATGCTTCTCCAACACTTCCTGGTTCTTTTGATCTATCTAAAACAGCAATTTCTTTAACTGTTTTTGGTAAAGTTTCAAGTAAATCTTTAGCGCTAAATGGTCTAAATAAATGTACTCTAACCATACCAACTTTTTCGCCTTTACTAACTAAATCAGTAACGACTTCATAAGCTGTTTCGTTGATACTACCCATAGCAATAATAACTTTTGTAGCATCTTTTGCACCATAATAAACAAAAGGAGCATAATTTCTACCAGTTAATTCACTAACTTTTTCTAAATATTTTTTAGCAACTGGTAAAACATTATTAAAATGAGTATTTTGAGCTTCTCTTCCTTGGAAGTAAATATCATCATTTTCTGCACCACCTCTTGTAACTGGATGAGAATGTGGATTTAATGCTCTTGCTTTAAATTTTTCTACCTTTTCCCATGGAACAAGTTTTTTCCATTCTTCATCAGCTAAAAATTCAACATTTTGAATTTCATGTGATGTTCTAAAACCATCAAAGAAATGACAGACTGGATATTCTGCATCAATTGCAATTAAATGAGCAACACTTGCAAGATCTGCAACTTCTTGAACACTATCACTACAAAGCATAGCAATACCAGTTTGTCTAATTGCATAAACGTCTTGATGATCACCAAAAATTGATAAAGATCTTGTTGCTAAACTTCTAGCACTAACATGCATTACTGCAGGTAAAAGTTCTCCACACCATTTATAAATGTTTGGAATCATTAAAAGTAAACCTTGAGAAGCTGTATAAGTTGTTGCAAAAGCACCTCCTTGAAGTGCACCATGTAAAGCTCCACTTGCACCAGCTTCACTTTGCATTTCACAAACTTTTACTTCACTTCCAAAGAAATTTTTCTTACCTTGGGAAGCATAAATATCGAC
Organism: Phocaeicola dorei; assembly: GCA_963632375.1. GTDB lineage: Bacteria > Bacillota_I > Bacilli_A > RFN20 > CAG-826 > Onthovivens. The sequence continues at coordinate 8,693 of CAVGUB010000078.1, forward strand.
ATATTGTGCCATTGGTGAAGATGGAGTAATTGGGAAAATAGAAGATACTTCAGTGAAATTATAACTCATTAAAGCAGCAGCGGTATTTCCATCGACACTAAGCATTGTTTTTTTAACATCTGCCATATAAATTTTCTCCTTTTAAATTAATTTATCTACATAAATTTTACTTTTATTTTTTAATATCTTCAATTCATTTTTAAATAAATTATTACATTACTTGCAATAAGAAAGAAAATGTGTTAGACAGTGCTAACACATTATTCTCCAAGTTCATTCATTAAATCAAAATATTCACTTTCAAGAATATCTTTTTGATCTTGTAATTCTTCTATTTTTTTATAATCTTCAAAATCTTCATTAAGTAAAAGATTAATTCCATCTACTTCTTCTTCAATTTCTTTCATTCTTTTTTTGATTTCTTGGATTTTATTATTAGATAATTTAGGTTTAACTTCTTGTTTATCAAATACTAAATCCTCTTTTTTAGAAAGTTTAGGAGTAATTACTTCATTATTATTTGATGAATTATCTAATAATTCTTTTAAATCATCATAACTTCCTTCATTGAATAATACTTTATCTTTAGATAAATATAAGGTATAAGTTGCAAGTTCATTAATAAAATAACGATCATGTGAAATAAAGATAATTGCACCTTCATAAGTTTTAAGTGCGTTAATTAAGCATTCTTTTGTAACCATATCTAAATGGTTTGTAGGTTCATCAAGAATTAAAACATCATAAGAAGAAAGCATTAACGCACATAAATTAACTCTCATTTTTTCTCCATTAGATAAGGTAGATGTATTTTTAAAAACATCTTCCTTTCTAAAAAGGAAAGTTCCAAGAGCAGTTCTTAATTCTTTATCTAATTTATTTGGATATAAATCACGTAAATGTTCAATGATTGTACTTCCATCTTTAAATTTATAATCATTTTGACGGATATATCCATAATTTAATTTACGTTTTTCTTTAATTTCACCTTTAATTGAAGGTAATTCTTTAAGTAAAGTTTTAATTAAAGTGGTTTTCCCAATTCCATTATCTCCAACAATTGCTAAATGATCTTTTCCATAAAGTGAGAAAGAAATTTCAGGAAGTAAAGGAGATTCGTTATATCCAATTACTAAATTTTTAACTTCTAATAATTCTTTTTTCTCTAAATTTCCACCTTTTAAAGTAAATTTAATCTTATTATCTACTTTTTTAGGTGCTTCTATATGGTTTGCTTCTAATTTTTCTAACTTCTTTTGTCTATCTTTTGCTCTTCCTACAAATCGAGGTTTAGGCATGTAAAATTCAATGAATTTTCTTAATTTTTCCATTTCCTCTTCTTCTTTTTTGCTTCTAGCAAGTAAAAGATTATAATTATTTTCTTTTTCAGTTAAATAATTATTATAAGTTGTATTGTAAGTAGTTACTTTTTCATTTTCTAATTCTAAAATTTTAGACGCTAAACTTTCTAAAAAATAACGGTCATGTGAAATAAAAAAGATTGTACCTTTATAAGTTTTTAAGTATTCTTCTAACCATTCAATTGTAGAAATATCAAGGTGGTTTGTAGGTTCATCAAGTAATAATAAATCATGTTTATTAAGCAAAATCTTAATAAATGCAATTTTCATTCTTTCTCCACCTGATAAAGAAGTTACTTTTTTATTTAAAATTGATAAATCAAAAGAGAATTTAGACACTAAAGTTTCTATTTCATTTTTATATGTAAATGATCTAGATTCTTCCATTTTTTCAAGTAATTTTTGATATCTTTCCATTAAATATTCATCACTAGGATTTTTAGATAATTCTAAAGATACTTCATTAAATTCATTCTCTAATTCTTTTACTTTTTTAAAAGGTTCTTCAAGTTCTTCTAAAACAGTATGATTTAAATCTGTAATTGCATTTTGAGATAAATACCCAATAGATAATCCTTTAATAATTTGAATATCACCAACTTTATCTTCTTTTGGCATAAGTGTTGGTTCAATTTCTTTTAAAATCAACTTAAAAATAGTAGTTTTTCCAGTACCATTATCCCCGATTAAAGCTACTTTTTCATTTTTAAATATATTAAAAGATACATGATCTAAGATAAGTTCGTTGTTAAATGTTTTAGAAACATTAGAAAATGATATTAAAGACATACTTAAATATTTTATAAAAAATTAATAGAAATATAAAGAAAAGTATATAAATTAATAATAAGATATTAAAAACTATTTTCTTCCAAATGCATGTTAATTTTTAAATTTTAGTGTGCATTTGCAAGTTCAACACAATTTAAAAACTCTACCAAATTAATGATAGAGCCTTAATTTTAAATATAATTTATTCTTTTACCTCTTCGTCTTATCGTAAGGTATACCTTCTGCTTTTGGAGCCCTCGACTTTTTCGAAGTAAATGCAAGAAGAATTAAAGATGCAATAAATGGAATCATTTTGAATAATTCACTTGTAACACCATTAGCATAAGTTAATGTAATACCTGTTGCAGCTTCAATAATTCCACTATAAACAAATGAGAATGAGAAGAATAATGAGAATATAATAGAAATAATTGAAATTCTAATAGGTTTCCATTGTCCAAAAATCATAATAGCAAGTGCTAAGAAACCAAATCCAGCAACACCACTAGAACTATTCCAGAATGATTGAGTAGGAATAACATAAGCAATTCCCCCAATTCCACCAAGTGCCCCTGAAATTAAAACACCAGCGTATCTATATTTATTAACATTAATACCAACTGAATCACTAGCACTAGGATTTTCACCACAACTTCTTAATCTTAATCCAAATCTAGTTTTGTATAATACAAAGTAAGAAGCAACAATAACTGCAATTCCTATAAAGAAGAATACATTAGTAGAGAAATCACCCATTTTAATAACGAAATATGTATTATCAAATTGTAATGATGTTGAAATACCATTATTAATTTTCTTAGTAAGAATTAATGCTAAAGCAGTTGATGCTAAGTTTAAAGCAGTTCCTGCTAAAGTTTGATCAGCTTTAAAGTTAATTGTAACTACAGCTAGTAGCAAGGAATAGGCCATACCTGCAATAATTGCAACTAAAATAGTTAATACTACACAAAAGAATGGATTTACATTAGCTTTCATTAATGCATTTAATGTAACAATTCCTGAGAATCCACCAACAACCATGATTCCTTCAAGACCAATATTAATAACACCACTTCTTTCAGAGAACATGCCACCTAAAGCAACGAAAGAAAGTGCAACTGCATAAATTAAGACAAGTGTTAATAAAAGTAATAATTGACCAGTCATATTATTTTTCCTCCTCTTTAGATTCATTTTCTTCTAATGTTTCATCTTTAACATTAGAATCTTCATTTTGAACACTATATTCACTTGTTACTTCTTCTACTAATGAAGCATCAGGAGAAGTAATCATATCATGTTTCATCTTTTTCTTTTCTAAATGTTTTCTATATAAAACAATTGCAAATGAAGATAAACCACTTAAATAAACAATAATAGCAACAATTAAATCAGAAACTTCAGAAGGGAAGATTGATTGAGTCATTGATTTAGCACCTTGAGTAATTAATGCAACAAAGAGAGATGCAAATAAAGTTCCAAATGGATTAATTTGACCAACGAATGCAACAACGATACCATTCCATGGAACTCCAGGAAGTGAAGTAGAAATTGTACCTTCCCATTGTTCAAGACCAGTTAAATAATATAAAGCACCACCAAGTCCAGCTAAAGCACCAGCAATTGCCATAGAAAGAATGATATTTTTCTTTTCATTCATACCAGCATATCGAGTAGCATCTTTATTTAAACCACTTGCTCTTAATTCAAATCCTAAAATTGTTTTAGACATAATAAACCAAACAATAATAGTAGCAATTAATGCAAATAAAATTGCAATTGATAATTCACCATCACCAAGTTTCATACTAGGAATTAATGCACTACTATTTGCACTTGCTAATGATAAAGTTTTATATCCTTTTGTACCATCTAAGCATCCTCTTAAATAAGTTTGCCAAGAATAGTTAACAAAATATAAACCAATCCAGTTAAGCATAATTCCACCAATAACTTCACTAACATTAAAGAATGCTTTAAGTAATCCTGGAATTGCTGCCCAAATTGCACCAAATACAAATCCCATAAGCAAACAAATTGACCAATGGCATTTAAATTGTAATGCAAACATAAGTCCACCAAACATACCAAGTACGTATTGACCTGCAGCACCAATGTTAAACATACCAGTTTTATATGCAAAACAAATTGATAAACCACAGCAAACAAGTGGAGCAGCTGTTGTTAAAATTTTATAAAAACCATCAATACCACGATATTGTAATCCACCAGTAATAAGTTGACCAAATTCATAAAATACGTTTTCGCAACCATTTTTAATATCAAGTAATGTAAGAACTAAAATTGCAAGAATTAAACTAACAAGAATACAAGCAACAGATGATAAAACTTTACTTGGACCATCTTTAACAATCCAATGTCTAAAATCTTGATGAACTTCTTTAGGAGATTTCAATTTTAAATTTTCTTTACTTAATTTCATTTTCAATTTCCTCCTCAGATTCTTTAAATTCGTAATTATTCTTACTTCCTGCCATATACAAGCCTAATTCGTTTCTAGATGTAGTTTTTGGATCAAGTTCTCCAACAATTTCACCTTTAAACATAACAAGGATTCTATCTGCAAGATTATAAACTTCATCAAGTTCAAATGAAACAAGTAAAACAGCTTTACCAGCATCTCTTTGACTAATTAATGCTTTATGAATATTTTCAATAGCACCAACATCAAGTCCACGAGTTGGTTGAACTGCAATTAATAAATCAGGATCTCTATCAATTTCACGAGCAATAATAGCTTTTTGTTGGTTACCACCACTCATTCCTCTAACAACTGATTCACTACCTTGACCACTTCTAATATCAAAGTCTTGAATTAACTTATCACCATGTTCTTTAACACTTCTTTTATTAACAATGATATGACCTTTTTTAAATTGCTTTTTATAATAATTTTCTAAAACTAAATCACTATCTAAAGCAAAATCTAAAACTAGCCCGTGTTTATGTCTATCTTCTGGAATATGAGCAAGTCCTAATTCATTTCTTTTAAAAACTGTATGTTTTGTAATTTCAATATCTTTAAAGAAAATTTTACCTTCTTTAACTTTTTCAAGACCAGTAATTCCAAAGATAGTATCACTTTGACCATTACCATCAATACCTGCAATACAAACAATTTCACCACGTCTAACATCAAATGAAATATTATTAACAATATTAACACCATGATGAATTTTATCTTCCATTACTAAATTTCTAACTTTAAGTAATGTTTCTCCAATAACTGGATCTTTTTTATCAGTAGTAAATGAAACTTCTCTTCCAACCATTAATGTAGATAATTCTTCTTTATTAGTGTCTTTAATATCTAAAGTTTTAATTAATTTACCTTTTCTTAAAACACTAACTCTATCACTAACTTCCATGATTTCATCTAATTTATGAGAAATAAATAAGATAGATTTACCTTCACTTGCAAGATTTTTCATGATTTTTAATAAATCTTCAATTTCTTGAGGTGTTAAAACAGCAGTTGGTTCATCAAAAATTAAGATATCATTATCTCTAAAAAGCATTTTTAAAATTTCAGTTTTTTGTTGTTGTCCAACTGTAATATCTTCGATTTTTGCATCTAAATCTAAATTAAATTCATATTTATCACAAAGAGCTTGAACCTTCTTTTTAGCTTCTCTTAAAGTTAAAAATCCAAATTTAGTAGGTTCAATTCCTAAAATAATATTTTCTAAAACAGTAAATACTTCAACAAGTTTAAAATGCTGATGGACCATTCCTATTCCTAAAGCGTTAGCTTTTAAAGGTCCATCAATATTTACAACTTCACCATCTCTTTTAATACAGCCTTCATCTGGTTGATAGAATCCAAATAGAATACTCATAAGTGTAGATTTACCTGCACCATTTTCTCCTAAAAGGGCATGAATTTCGCCTTTTCTTAAATCTAATGAAATATCATCATTAGCTTTAATCCCAGGGAAGGATTTTGAAATATGTTCCATTTCAATAACTGGTACTTTCTCTTCCATATTGTTCTCCCTTATTTTTTTAAAAAAGAGGACTATTAATTATATGCAATAGCCCTCTTTTTATTACAAATTAATTTTTATATTAATTAAAATTAAGTTCTTTGCACTTTTAATATTTTAATTAAATATTAGTCAGCAAATTTTGAAACCCAAGTGACTGTACAAGCTGATGTTTCTGGTTCTTTTGTAACATCATTAGAAATAACATATTTTTTGCTCTTAATTCCAGCAATAACTGCTTCTAAATCAGAAGTTTTGAATGATTTAAATCTCCAAGCAGCTGAATCAGTTGGTAAACCAACATAATCTCTTGCTTCAAGTGAACCTAAAACAGTTGCTAATCCTAATACAGGAGTTTTTCCACCAAGATCACTCCATTTTCCTGCTTCATATAATTCTAATGTAGAAGTAACTGTTTCTCTTAAACCTTTCATTGCTGAAGTTAAAACTTTATCACTAACTGAGTGTTGATCAACGTCAACACCAATCCATGTAGCATCAGCTTTACCTGATTTAATACCTTCAGTAACTGATTGATAAACTTTACCACCACAAGCAAATACTGTATCAATATTTGCTGTATACCATGATTTCATATTACTTGTAGCTTCATCTGTAGCTTGGAAAGCACCTGCATAGTAATATTTACATGTTGTTGTAACACCTAATTCTTTACTAGCAACTTCAATACCTTGAATATAACCACTACCAAATCTTTGAACTGCTGGTAAAGCCATACCACCACAGAAACCTAAATTTCTATTTCCATCTTTAACTGCAGCATAACCTGCTAAGAAACCTGAAATTTCTTCTTGGAAAGAATAACCAACAACGTTTGAAGATGTTTTATATGTTGAATAGTCTTCACTATGTGGAGCACCATCTAATAAAATAAATTTAACATCAGGATATTTATCTTGTAAATCATAAACAGGTGCTTCAAATAAGTAACCTGGACAGACAACAACTTTTGCACCTTTTTGAACAGCTTGTTCCATTGAAACTTTTCTAGCATCGTTGCTATCTTCTGTTGGTCTATAATATGTGCATGATTTACCATTTTTTTCAGCGTAAGCTTTCATTGCTTCCCAGCTTGATTGGTTGAAACCTTCATCATCAATATCACCAACGTCAGTAATTAAAGCGTATTCATATGTTTTTGCTTCTCCACCACATGATGTAAGAGCTGCTAATGATCCTCCAATTGCTAATACTGCTGCTAATGTACAACCAAGTTTAAATTTCTTCATATCTAATAAAAACCTCCTATATAAAGAAAAATTCGGCAACTAACCTAATCCTGATGCCGAACTTATTTACAAATATATAGTAAGTTTAATAAAAATCTTAATTTATATTCATGGGTAGCCCCTAAACTTTGGCTTCAGGCTGGAAAGTGACTCACCATTTTGAGTCGATATACCCTGATAATTTCTTATCCTTACTAATATAACATAATTAAAATTGAATATAAATATTAAAATTATAAAGATTATATTAAGATTAATCCTTCCAATCACTTTCAGGATTAATTTTAATATCAAAAGCAATCTTATTTTCATTTAATAAATCATTAATATCTCGATATATAAAACCATCTTTAACGATTAATGGATCTTCAAAATTACCTGTAAAAATAACACGTTTATTTCTTAAAGAAATATCTAAAATAGAATTTAATAATTTATCAAAAGTTTCACCTTTAAATTCATTTTCTAAATATAAAAGTTGGGTATAGAAATTTGGTTCAATATAAAAAATACTATCTTTATAAATATAAGAACATGAATATTTATCTAAAAATTCATCTTTATTTCTTTCTAATTCTTTAAAAAATTTGTATTCCATTTTGTCTCCTAATGATGATATTGTTCATTATTATTAATTTTAAATGCTCTATATATTTGTTCTAATATAATTACTCTTGTCATTTGATGAGTAAAAGTCATTTTAGAAAGTGAGATTAAGAAGTTTGCTCTTTTTCTTAAAGCATCACTAACTCCAAGAGTCCCTCCGATTGCAAAAGATATCTTACCCTTTCCTAAATCAATTAAAGATTTCATATTGGATGCAAATTCTTCACTACTAATGATTTTTCCATGTAAATCAAGTAAGAAAAGATATTCATCATCTTCAATTTTCTTTAAGATTTGATTTCCTTCTTCTTCTAAAATGGAAGTAGTATCTTTTCCTTGAATCTTACATTCTTTAAATTCAATAATATTAACTTTAGCGTATTTACTTAATCTTTTTAAATATTCATTAATTTCATCTACCATGTATTTTTCTTTGATAGATCCAATAACATATAAATTTATTTTAATCATAATTTAGTAATTTCTCTTTGTTTTGTACATCTAATATCAATATGTTTAAACTCAGGATTTAAAGATAATCTAGATTTATGAGTTAATAATGCAATTTCAGGATCATTACATTCTTCACTTAAATGTGCAAGTAAGATTTTTGATGTGTCTTTTCCAATCAATTCATCTAAATAAATACTACTAATATCGTTAGATAAATGTCCTGTAATCCCCGCAATTCTTCCTTTTAATTCATTACTTCTTGATGATTCATGAAGCATCATATTATCGTAATTACTTTCAAAATAATAATAATTTAAATTATATAGATACTTTAAAGTAATAAATGGAATAAATCCTGTATCAGTAATATATCCTAAAACATCATTATTAATAGAATCTTTTATTAATAATCCCATAATATTATTACTATCATGAGAAAGTAAAAGAGGGGTTATAATAAATGAATTAAAATTATATTCTTTAAAAATTTCTAAATAATTAGATTCCTTTAAATCATCAATAACTTTTCTAAGAGAATAAATCTTATCTTTATTAAAATATTTAATATTTTTAACGTGGTCTGTATGTTCATGAGTAATAAAAATATAATCAATATCTTCTATTTTTTTATTCATTTCTTTAAGTATTCTTGTAAGTTCTCTTATTCCCATTCCAGCATCAATTAATATTAAAGTATCATTATTATAAATTAATGTAGAATTCTTTTTAGATCCACTACAAATATTAATTAATTCCATTATTCATCTCCAAAATCACCATCTGGATTATCAAAAGTACCAAAACTTGGGAAGAATAATAAATTAACTTCTCCAGTTGGACCTTGTCTATTTTTAGCGATAATAATCGTTGCTTTTTCACCTTCTGCGTCTCTATTAACATCAATTTCTGGAGCTTCCTCTTGTTCCCCACTTTCTTCTCCAGGCTTTTTTTGTTTTAATGAAATACCTTGTTTTTTATAATAATTTGTACGATATAAAAGTAATGCTTTATCAGCGTCATTTTCAAGTGAACCAGATCCTCTTAATTGAGAAAGTTCTGGTTTTCTAAAATCAGTTTCATCAGCTTTACGGTTAATGTGACAAACAAGAAGGATAGGACAATCAAGTTCAAGAGCTAAAACCTTAATTCTTCTTGAATAATATGCAATTTTTTCTTGATCACTACTAAATTTATGATTACCTTCTTGAATAATACCAATATGGTCAATAACGATTAATGCTAAATCATTCTTTTGTTCTTTAAGTTTTTTACTCTTTAAACATATCTCATCAATCGTTAAAGAAGTTGATTCTTCAAAATACATATCAGTATTTTCAATCAATTCTTGAGCTTCTTTTAATGATAATTTATCAGTTTTATTTAAATGACCTGTATTAATCTTATATTGAGAAGTACGAGAAGCAATTGCAAAAAGTCTTTTCATAAGTTCAGCATTACTCATTTCAAGAGAGAAATATGCAATAGTAGGTTTTTTATTATTAACTACTTCATTACGAGCAACATTAAAACAGATATTTAATGCAAGTTGAGATTTACCAACACCAGGACGTGCTGCAATTAAGATAACTTGACCTTTACCAAGTCCATTTATTGCAACATCTAATTTATCATAACCAGTTTTTAATCCAGTAATTGCTTCTTCTCCAGTTGCATCTTGTAAAGATTTACCAACTCTTCTTGCTAAAGTATCTGCTCTTTCGAAATTAGATACTCTTCTTTTAGAAGTAATATCATTAACATCATTTTCTGCTTTAGTTAAAAAGTTAGTAATTGAATCAACAGGTTTATTATTAACATTAATTAAAATTTCATTACATTTTTCTGCTAATTTCCTAAGCAATGTAATATCTTTTAATTGTCCAATATGGTTTTCTAAATTAATAGTAGAAACACACGCATCTAATAATTCATTTAAAAATTCTAATCCACCAATCTTTTCATATGTTTTATTTAACTTTAGTTGAGTAACAATTGAATTTGAATCAATAACTTCATCTCTTTTATTGATTTCATACATTGCTTTAAATAATTGGACATGATTAAAATTTTCAACATAAAAATCTTCTGGTGATAACATTTCTACCCCAGTTTTTGCAACACTTGGATCAGATAACATTTCTCCTAAGATTGTTGCTTCTAAATAATCATCATGAAGATTTTTATAATCCATTATTCTTCCTCAGTAACGTGTACTCTAATTACACCAATTACACCTTTATATAATTCAATCTTTAAATTAGTGTAACCAAATGCATTTATTGGATATTTTTCAACAAACTTACGTTTATCAATTGTAATTCCATATTGTTCTTTTAATTTATTTTCAACTTCTTTTGTAGAAATTGAACCTGCCATTTGACCTTTAGCTTGTTTTCTTGCTTTAAATTCTAATGTAATTTTTTCTAATTCTTCCTTATTTTTTAAAGCAATTTCTTTTTTATGTTCTTCTTCTAATCTTTTTTGTTCGTTTTGTCTTTCTAAGACTTTAACACTTTCAACAGTTTTTCTAACTGCAAGTTTCTTTGGAATTAAAAAGTTTGTTGCGTATCCATCACTTACTGATTTTGTTTCACCTTTTTTTCCAATTCCTTTAACATCATTTAATAAAATAACTTCCATGATTATTCCTCCTTAGTTCTAATTTCATTCTTTAAATTATCTAAAGCATTAATTAATAATTCTTCAGCTTTTTGAGTAGTTATATTCATAAATTGAGCAGCACCCATAGAGAAATGTCCTCCTCCACCAAGTTTTTCTGCAACAAGTTGAACGTTTACGCTTCCATCTCCTCTACAAGAGATACCTACTTGATCTGCACTAATTCTTCCAATAACAAATGCTGCATTAATACCTTTTAAATTAATACAAGCATTACATGCCTTTGCAAGAGTTGCTCTATCAACAATTTCATCATCTTTTCCAACACAATAAGTAATACCATAACTATATGTTTTTAATGTTTGAACAAGTGAATTAACTGCACTATATTCTTCAAATTCATCTTTTAATAATTGATCAGCTTTTTGAGAATCTGCACCATAATCTTTTAAAACCATACATGCTTCAAAAGTTCTTGATCCAACAGTTTTTGATTTAAAGAAGTTAGTATCTAATGAAATGCCACTTAACATAATAGTAGCAACTTTTGGAGAAACTTTAATTGGAGGATAATTACTTCCAAATTTAATCATTTCAACAATAATTTCACTAGCACTACTAGCACTTGTATCAATAACACTAAAAATAAGGTTATCGATGAAACTATCACCTCTTCTATGGTGATCGATAATAATAATTTTATCAGTTTTATCACAAATATCTTGGCACATGAATTGACGAGGAGCATTAACATCACAAATTAAGAGTAATGTTGATCCATTTGCTTCTTTTAATGCACCATCACAAGATATAAATTTTTTCTTTAATTCTTCTGGAGTAAATTCTGTTTGAATTGCACCTCTAGTTTTCTTTTCGGTTCTATTTGGATCATAAATAATTTTAGAATCTTTTTTCTTATAGTCACATAAAGCTTGAAGACCAAGACAACTTCCTAAAGCATCCATATCCATATCTTTATGTCCCATAATAAGAATATTATCATTTTGTTCAATATAGTTTAAAAGAGCGATAGAATCTGCTTTAACTTTAACTTTGTTTCTAGATTCAACAGCTTCAGTTTTACCACCAATAAAGACAAGTTCATGATCAAGTTGAGCAATAACGACTTGGTCTCCACCTCTTGACATTGCAACACTTAAAGCATTACTTGCCATATCATTAAGTTGATTTAAAGTAGCAAAATCATATGCAAATCCAATAGATAAAGAAGTATTGTAATCGCTTTTACTTGCAAGTCCTCTAACTTGAGAAAGAATACTAAATCCTTCTTTTTTCATATTTATTAAATCTTCATTACGGCATATTGCGTAATAGGAATCATTTTTATAACTTCTTAAAACTAATTTGAACTTCTTTGCGTATTCGTTAATCATTGTTTTAATAGTAGGAATGATTTCATTAATTTCTTCGTTATTTTGAACAATATCTGTATAGTTATCAATTTGAATAATACCAATACAAGTAGCATTCTTTTGGAACATTACGAATGCTGATTCATAATCATTAACATCTTGAAATAAGAATATACCATTTTCTTTTAAATGAGTAACTTTAAAATAAAGATTATTAATTAATAAAATTTCTTGATTATTATCACTACTATCTAAATCTTTAAGTTTAGGATTCCAAGCATAAATATTATGATTAAGGATATTAAACCCTTTTGATTTTAATGTTTCACTAACATAAATAATAACATCTTCATCATCAACAATAACTGTACCTAAATTTCCAAACTTATAAGATGCTTGAATATCATTACCAATAATATCCCCAGTTTTTAAATCGTTTCTTTGACGATTGAAAAAAACTACAAATAATGCAATCCAAGTTAATACTAAATTAGCAACAATTATTACAAGTGTAATATACCCCATTCCATTTAAACTTACTACATTTTGGAAATCCCAAGTATTAGTTAAATAGATACCAAAAAAGAACCCTAAAACAAGAAGTTCTCCAAGTGTAATATAAAGTGCTATAAATTGAATACGTTTTAATATTTTTTTCATAAATTTTA
>CAVGUB010000079.1:0-7107 GCA_963632375.1 Phocaeicola dorei
AAGCTACTGATATCAGATTTATCTGGACATTTATCTGGACATTTATCTGGACATTTATCTGGACATTTATCTGGACAAAAGGTATAATTCTAGTAACGAAAGGAGTAAATGTATGATAATTGGACAAGAATCTGAAGTTATTGAATTTAAAAAAAGTACAGGTGAGAAAAAAGAAGCAATGCAAGCGATTTGTGCGATTTTAAATAAGCATTCTAGAGGTACTTTATATTTTGGAATTGAAGATAATGGATTTGTTAAAGGACAAGATGTAACAGATAATACAATTAAAGATGTTTCAAGATGGATCTTTGAATCAATTTACCCACGCATTACTCCAACAATTGAACATTTAATTATTGATGAAAAACATGTTATTAAAGTTAGTTTTTCAGGGAAAAATAAACCATATTCAGTATATGGAGATTATTTAATAAGAATTGGAACTGAAAATAAAAAAATGTCTACTGATGAATTAAAATCATTAATTAAGCATAATGATTATTCTTCAAAATGGGAAGAAGAAGTAACGAATAAAACAATTAATGATATTGATGAAGGATCCTTAAAAGACTTTTATTACAGTGCTACTAGTTCAGGAAGGCTTGAAATGAAAGAATTTGATAAAGAAAAATTATTAAATTCATTAAATTTAATTGAAAATGGATACTTAAATAATGCTGGAGAAGCTTTATTTGGAAGTAGTGCTAATATTGGATTAAAAGTAGCATCTTACGCTACAAATAACAAAGTTAGGATTACTGATTTAAAATTAATCAAAGGAAATATTTATAATCTTGTTTCAATCGCTCTAAATTATGTACAAGATAGGATTAACTATAAAGTTGAAATTGGAGAAAGAAAAAGAGAAGAAATCCCAGAAATCCCACTTAATGCTTTAAGAGAAATTATTGTTAATGCATTTGCTCACGCAGATTATGAAAATGGAAGTGATATTGAAATTGGAATCCATCCTGGAATAATTGAAATTTATAATCCAGGAACTTTCCCTGATGATTTAACTCCATTTGATTTTATTGATAACAATTTACATTCTTTTGTTCGTAATAAAATTATTCTTGATTGCTTATTTAGAAGTAAAGATGTTGAAAAATCAGGAACAGGATTTCAAAGAGTTAATGAGTTATGTAGTGAAGCAGATGTAGAGTGGAATTTTAGAAAAGAAGCTTATGGATTTTATTTTGAATTTTTAAGGAAAGGTAATAATTCTAAAAAAGAAGAAGTAATTGAATTAAGCGAAAAAGAAAAAGAAATCTACGATATTATTGTAAATAATAAGCAAATCAAAAAAGCAGATATTGCTTTAAAAGTTAAAAAGTCTGAAAAAACAATTCAAAGATATATTAATTCAATGATTGAAAAAGGATATCTTGTTAGAGTTGGATCTAATAAAGATGGATATTGGAAAGCTAAAAACTAATCCTTTATCCTAGAATTTATGGAACAATTCATAACGATTTCAATTATTTATATGGATATTTATCTTTATAAGATATAATAATTTTAATATTTAAGGGAGAAGTATGAATGAAGAAATTATTTAATTTTATTTTTAATGTTTTGTGGTTTGTTTTTGGTGGACTTGTAAATGGAATTTATTGTCTTATCCAAGGAATTGTTACTACATGTTTAATTATTCCAATTTTCTTTGGAATTCCACTTGTTTACTTTAAAGCAATGCCATTATGTTTTGCACCTGCTGGAAAGAAAGTAGAAACTAACTTTGGAAGTGCTGCAATTAGAAATGTTTTATATCTTATCTTTGGTGGATTATTCACTATTGTTGGTAATTATTTATATGCATGTTTATTATGTGCAACAATTATTGGAATCCCACTTGGATTACAACAATTAAAATTTGCTAAATTCTTTGTAGCTCCATTTGGTGCTAAAGTTACTCCAATTACAAAAGAAGAAGTAAAAGCTATTGAATAAAGTAGTACAAAAATAATAATTTAAAGATGAATCTTATTAAGTTAAGGTTCATTTTTTAAATCTAAAATAAAAATATACCTATATTTTTGATATAATAACTTTTATGTTTGAAATTAATGATGTTATTAAAAGAATAGATGAATATTTAAAAACACATGAAGAAGTAGTAATTGCAATTGATGGAAAATCAGGATCAGGTAAGTCTACTTTAGGGAATAAATTAAATGAATATTATAAAGGTAATTTAATCCATATGGATGATTATTTTCTTCCTTTTAATTTAAGATCAAAAGAAAGAATGAATGAGATTGGTGGAAATGTTAATTATGAAAAATTCTATAATGATATTATTTTAAATTTAAAACAAGATTTAATTAGTGAACCTTATTCATGTCATGAAGGAAAGTTTAAAGAAAAAAGAATTATTAAGCATTCAAAAGTTACAATTATTGAAGGGAGTTATTCTTTACATCCTTACTTTAAAAAATATTATGATATTTCTATTGGACTTGATATAAGTAGTGAAGCACAAATAGAAAGATTAAAGGAAAGAGAAGGGGATAATTTAATTAACTTTATTAATAAATGGATACCATTAGAAAATAGATATTTTGAAGGATTTAATATACTTCAAAAGGTAGATATTTTGTTAATTAGTTAATCGCTTAAAAAGAGAATAGCAAAAAATATTTAAAATTTTGAATATATAAAAATATTAAAAAATTCGTTAAAAAAGTGAAATTTAGGGGTAAAAACCCTTAAATTCTACTTAAAAGCGAGTAATTCAACGTTATGGTTATTTAGTTTAACCTCTAAATGGTTGATGATATTAAGCGTGGAGGGGATTATGAGTCTAGGTGAGAAAATAAGAAAGTTAAGATTAAGTAAAGACATCACTCAAAAAGAATTAGCAGACCAATTAAATGTATCTTTCCAAACAGTAAGCAAATGGGAAAATAACATTAATGAACCTGATTTAGCGTCACTTAAAAAGATTGCAAATATATTTAATTGTCCAATTGATTTCTTCTTTGAAGATGATGAAGAAAAGATAAATAATTCTTTAGAAGTTATTTCTAAAGAAAATGAATCTAAAGAAGTAAAAGAAGAAACAAAAGAAGAAATAAAGGAAGAAGTTAAAAAGGAAAATAGACCTAAAAGAACAGAGTATATTTCTTTAAAAGAAGATGAAGATTTAGATAGTGAAGGAAACATTATTAAAAAGGAAGTTGCAAAAGAAGAAAAGAAAGAATTTAGAGTAAATGAAGTTACTGATTATTCTAATGTTCAAGAAGTCGAAAAAGAGATTGAAGAATCTCATAAAACAATCCTTATTAATAAGAAGAAGGATGATGAACCATTAGAAATTGTTGGATATTGTGCTACTTGTTTAAAACCAGTTATCAATAGTCAAGATTATTATGAAACTACTAAAATCGGTAATGATGGAAAAACTAAAAAAGAATATTTCTGTGAAGAATGCTACCTTAAAAGTAAGGAAGGAAGTAGTAATAAGATTGGAACCTGCAAGGATTGTGGAGTTCAACTTTATAAAAATGATGATTACTTTAAAATCAAAAGACCAAATATTATGGGAGGAGAATCAGAAGTTTTACTTTGTGAAGAATGTTACAAAGAATATTTAAGAACTAGAAAACCTGATAAAAACGCTCCTAAAATATCAAGTAATTCTTCAAGAGCTAAAAGTAAATCAAGCTATGGAAATAAGCAAAAGAAAACTTATAGTTCTATTTCTTTAAGAAATGATTCAACAGTTATTAAATGGTCTTTAATATTAGGGTTTATTGCACTCGCTAGTACCTTAGGAGTATGCATTTATAACTATAATATTGTAGGACTTGGATCAACAATTATTTTACCAATTCTTTTTGGATATATGGTTTTATCTACTATTTATTGTTTATTCAGTCAAACTTATATTTCAGAAGTTTTTGCTGCAATAGCAGGTAAAGTTATCCATTTTCCAGGTTTAATATTTGAATTTAGCTTAGATGGGATAGCTTGGCTTATTGGAATGAAGATTTTATTTGCAGTTATTGGCTTTTTAGCAGGTTTAGCATTTATTTTACTTGCTACATTTGTTGCAATTATTCTTTCATTCTTTAGTTATTTACCATTACTAAGTTACAATAAAACTCATTATGAGAGTTTAAAAGATTAATTATTTTAAGGGGATTATATGAAAAGAAAGAATTTATTTTTATTTGGATTATCATTAAGTGTGTTATTAACAAGTTGCGCGGGATCAAACAATAACAATAACAATCAAAATCAAAATACAGATGATAATAAAAAAGATGATGATAATAAGAAAGATGATGAAGTAATAAAAGAATATTTAATTACTTTTAAAGATGAAGAAGGAAATGTATTAGAATCTAAAAAATGGAAAGAAGGAGTTGTTCCTTCTTATGCTTATTCTAAAAAAGATACTGAAGAATATAAGTATACTTTTAAAGGATGGAGTGATACACAAAATGGAAGTGTTATTGATCTTCCTAAAGTTAGTAAGGAAGCTACATACTATGCTGTTATTACTAAAACCATTCAATCATATGATGTTGAATTTTTAGATAATGAAAATAATTCATTATCAAAATCAAAATATGAATATGGAAAAGAAATTACTAAACCTAGCGATCCAAGTAAAGAAGGATGTACATTTATTGGATGGAGTTATGATAAGGAAGGTAACACAAAGGTAGAATTCCCAGTTAAAGTTACTAAAAATATTAAAATTTATGCTATTTTTAATAATACAGTAAAAATGAAAGAATATTTAAAAACTTTAGTATCTACTTTAACTAGTGATCCTTATAGTTATATTCCTAATGCAATGAGACCAAGTTATAAACCTAATTTAGTTAATACTAGTGATATTTCTTATAATTTCTCTAATTTCACTAATGTATCAAATATTAAGTATGGTGGATTTGGAGAAGAGTGGAATATGGTCATTGATAATATCTCTCAAAGTGAATTATTCTATGCCTCACTTTCAGGAATAGAAGTAATTGTTAATTCAAGTGTAGCATTATTTAATAACTATTTTGATAAAAATACTTCTAGTGATGCAAGTTATGAAATTAAAGAAGGAACTTACAAGGCATCAATTAATTATAAAAATAATAAATTAAGTTATGTTTTAGAATATAATACTGGTTACGATATTAAATGGTTTGGCACTATTAAACCTAAAATTGAGATGAGTTTAGATACTAAAACATTTGAAAGGGTATGCAAAATTACATTAACTGAAAATAATATTTTAAAATACATTGTTACTGATAATTCATATAAATTCTATATTAAATATGGTATTGATAACGTTTCAAGAAAAGCATTATTTGAAATTAATAAATTATCTAGTGGAGAAACTGAAGGCCATATTTATGAATTTATTAAAGCAAAAGATACTGACCTTGTTTCTTCATGTGCTGATTTCTACATTAATGATGAATACGCAACAGTAGTTGGAAATAAAGCAAGTGGTATCTTAGGATTTAAAGGATACATTAATGAATTATACAAAGTTAGTACTGGTAAATTACTTGGATATGAAGTTAAAGAAACATTAAAAGTATTTGGAATTGAAGGAGAATACAATACTTTGTGGTTTAATCTTTCTGATATTAAAGGTATTGATTCTATTAAAATGGTTAAAAAGACAGAAGAAAGTGAATCTGGACTTAATACCCATGATGTATACGTTAATAATAGTTCTAAAGTATTTGATGTAGCGTATAATACTAAATTTTTAGTAAAAACATCTAGAAAATACGATATTGAATTACGTAAACAATATTTCTATTCTAAAAATAGTGAGAATAAATTAGTAGAAAACTTAGTAAATGTTCCAATGATGTTTATTCAAGCGGATAATTCTAAAGATACTAATTTCAGTGATTTTACTAGTGATATGAAAAAGAAAAGTGGTATTAATGCATCATGTGCATTATCATCAACATATTTAAATAAAATTATTAAAGATCATTCTTATTACATTGATATCTTTATTAAAAATAAAGATGTATACACAAGTGATTCTATTGAAAAGATTATTAATAATTAAGGAGAAAGTATGCCAAGAGGACCACGTCACAATTCTACTTTAGAAAAGATGTTATATGAAAAGATGACACCTGAAGAAAAAGCAAGATACGATAAAGAAGAAAGAATAAAAGAACTTCAAAGAAAAAGAGAAGATAGAAAAATGCAAAATATATTAATTGCAATTTGTCTAGTTATAGCATTTGCAACTATTGCATTTATGACGTATTCTTACTTTAAATATGGTAAAAGATAAAAAAGAAGTAGACCTTAAGTGGTTTACTTTTTTATTTAAAAATATTAGATATTTTTATAAAATTTAAGTATGGAAAATAATAAAATTAAAAGAAGATTAGAAATTGTACTTACTCTTGGATATAATAGATACCCAATTCCAGATTATGATACTTTAAATAATAGACTTAAAACAGGGATAAAAATAATTGATAATGATCAAATTATTAATAAATTAAATTACGAAATTGGTAATGAGTTCCAAAAATACTTTATTTATGATGGTAAAAGTTATCCATTTTACTTTAATTGGGGTAAATGTAAGAATGAAGAAAAAGAATTAATTGTAAAAATAAAAGAATTAATTGGAAGATTACATGAGATTAATGATGGAAGTTATATCGTTAGAGATAAAATAAGTGATTTATATGATTGTCGCCCTAAAGCAAAAGAAGAAATTAGATTAATGCTTGAATTTTTAAGTGGTGCAATCCTTGCAAGTGGTTGTGATGATGGAATCCCTTGTACTGAAATAGAAGCTATTAATAATGATCCAATTGTAATTGAAAATAATTTCAAAATCGGAGATAAATTTAGCGATTATTATGAATTTGATAGTCATGATCAAGGGTGTTGGTTTAATGAAGAACAATTTAATAAGGACAAACCATTTTTAAAGGATTGTAGTGAGAAATTAATCAAAAGATTAATCGAACTTTATGATGGTAATTTTGTACTTTTAGATCAACTTACAGAAGATTTTAAAGTTAAAAATGATGAAAAAATAAAACTTGTTTTAGATTTAAATTATTTAAAAAATCCTATTAAAGATTCTACTTTTGATAAAGG
>CAVGUB010000080.1:0-3442 GCA_963632375.1 Phocaeicola dorei
AATAATTTATAAATTTTATTTTTTTGTTAATTTATTTTCTTCATCAGTTGTAAGTATTTTAACATATTTTATATAAATTGAATCATTAAATTTTAATTAATCTTTATTTAAATTAATTAAAAGTTATAACAAATTTTACATTCATTAAAATAATACAATTAACACTAATTTAATTTGCCAGACATTGTCTAGCATTTTATAAATTGAAAAATTAATAATTAACATCTATTTTTATCTAAAAATCAATCTTCTTTGTAATTATGATAATTATATTTGTATTTATCTAATTCATAATTCTTAATAGTTTTATATTTATTTGAATCAATCTCTTTAAGTAAAATTGCATCTTTTAAAAATTCTGTTATATGTTCTAATTCACTGTATTCACCAATGGTTGCAAGTACTAAAGCATTTCTAAAATACTTTGCATGTTCTTGAACGAAATCTTGATTTAGTTTTAGGTTTATCTTTCTTATAAACAAAAACATTAGAGTAGAAACCGCTCTAGTATTACCTTCTCTAAATGGATGAATCTGCCATAAAGATGAAAAAATTCTTACAATATTATCTATTATCTCATTTTTACTCAATTCTTCCCGTTTAATCTCTAAAAATTTCTTATTTAGATTTGTAATACTTTTTTTAATCATATTATATTTTTCATAGTGTACAGATAACCCTGATAATACTGGTTCTTCTTTATAAATATTTATTTTTCTAATCTCTCCAGCCCATTCATAAACGTTTTCAAAAAGCATTTTATGAATTTTGTAAATATCATTCAAATCATTAAATTTAAAATTACGATTTATATTAGCAATCGCTAATGATGTCATTGCATTTTCAAATTGGTCTAAATCTTCGTTATTTTTAATGTTTCTTTTATTTATTAGTACATTAGTACCTTCATAAACATAAATATCTTTCATATTTTAACTCTCAAAACATCTATTAATTGCAAAAACAGCTGTTTCATAATCAATATCACCATTTACGTATAAATGAACAATATGTTTAAGTTTTGGAGATATTTCCTTCCCTCCAGTTGCATTAATTGCAAAAGCTAGCTCTTCTTCTTTCTTGATTGCTTCTTCAGATTTTAATTCAATTTCAAAAGGAATCTTTCTTTTTATAATTACTTGTTTAAGAAACATAGATACAGCATAAGACATATTTAATCCCATTTCTTCAATTATTTCTTCTGCTTCTTTTTTAATACTTGGTGATAACCTAACATGTAATGTTTCTGTTTTTAAATCTTTCATAATAATTTACCTCACTAGTATTGTATCACTTTTGGGATACGAATTCTATTTCAAAAATAAGTGTCTTTATACAAGTTAGATTGTAAGCAATGTGTAAAATATACAAAAAGATATGTAATGTTAATTAATTGTATACAAAATAACAAATTAATAAAAGATGTTTCTAAAATGTTGACAAATCTTATAAATATGTTAACATATAGACGTAGGGGAGATACCTACAATAATCCTAAGGAGGATTGGAATATGAAATTATTTAAGAAAATTAACAAAGCATTTATTAATTTATTTGCATTAACTGGAGTTGTTGGAACTTCAATTGGAATGAGTTCATGTCAATCTAATAAAAAAGATGATAATACTACTACTGATACATCTACTAAAATGGAATATAATTCAGCAAGAGATAATATCCAAGAAAGCAATGATATTGAAATTATTGATGCTGCAAAATATGTATTAGATAATGTTACTTCTGCAGGTGTCGATATGATTACTGGAGGTATCACTGCATACGCTAAAACATTTACACTTAATATATTAAAAGATTTTGGATTTGATTTAAGAGATACTAATATTAAATATCTTGAAAGAATTACTGAAGAACTTAAAGAAATTAAGTATAAACTTGATAATTTAGATAAGAAAATGGATGAATATAACGCTCAAGCAATCATCAATGCATTATCTACTAAGTTAAAGAAAACTGAAATTGAATATATGGGTTTTGTTAAGGATGGTTTTTGGACTATTGCTCAACATGAACAAAGTGGAAAGTATACAGAAAGTGAACTTGAAGCAGAAAGATTAAGATACTACAAAGAAAACTTAGAAAATATGAACGTTCAAGGTTTTGATATCTTTGCAAACTACGTTACAGATTTAGCTCAATCAATCTTAATTCCAAACCAAGGAGATTCTTCAAAAGATATCTTCTACTACTACTCATATACTTTAGGAAAATATGATAAATGGACTACTCAAGAATATAAAAATAAAAGAGCATATATTGCATATTTATCAACAATGTTATTATCTGCAGTAAATGTTGCTAAATTTGATATTTATTATAGATCACTAGATAAGAGTGAAGCTACACGTAATACATATAAAGGTTATATGGATGAAATGGCTAAAAACGTTAATAAAGTATTTGAAAAATTCCAAACTGAATTAAAGAGATTAGATGCTATTAATAAGGTTAAGGAAGAAAAAAATACTATTACTTATCTTCCTACTAATAAACAATATTCTACAAGAATGGCAACATTAACTTATAATCCAGCTGATAGAGAAGGTAATGAATCTCGTCAAGGATTATTAATTGCTAATCGCACTGATAGTGGTTATAGAAATTATGGATACGCTTATGAACCAGATAAAAATCTTATAAATAGTGTTACATCAGATTATAAAACATATAAAAATTCATATGGTGGAAGTAATTACACAATTGTTAATTATTTAAAAGATGCTGGATTCTACGCAAATAATAAGAATTTATTTGATGCATCTAGTGGGTTATTCTATGGTGATACTAGTAGAAATACATGTGG
The DNA here is from genome assembly GCA_963632375.1 of Phocaeicola dorei. Classification (GTDB taxonomy): domain Bacteria; phylum Bacillota_I; class Bacilli_A; order RFN20; family CAG-826; genus Onthovivens. Next base: position 2,822 of record CAVGUB010000080.1, read on the forward strand.
AACATTTGATCACGATTCTGAAATTTACTTTAATTTTATCAATTTAAATGGCGATAAAATTAGAAAGCAATGTTATGGAGTTGCTTGTTACCATAATTGGATTGGTTCAATTGTGAGAAGCGAGATGAGATATAATGATACAGCTTACTACTTATGTTTTATGAATCCAGAACAAACTAAACTTGATGGAAAATACCACGATAACTACTTTGACTGGGTTAATAGTACATTAAGTAAAAATATGTTCTATAGTGTATATTATCAATCAAGTACTGAAATCGATGCTCCAGTTCGTGCTTGCTATTAATAATAAGCTTATATTAAGACCTTAGATGACTTCTAAGGTCTTTTAAAATGCAAAAATCCTAACTACTGCTTCAGTAATTAGGATTAAATATAATTATTCTTTATCTAAATATTTTTCAATTCCAAATAAAATTACAATTAGAATAATGATATTATTTCATTCTTTTTTCTTTAAAAAATAATATTTTTTATATTGAAGCAAAAAATTCTTATCAACTATTTCGATTGTTTCATTTAATAAATCATTTATTGATTCATAAAATCACTTCCTTAAAAACTTATTTCTTAAATAATCTGCTTGTTCTTTTGATATTA
>CAVGUB010000081.1:0-2675 GCA_963632375.1 Phocaeicola dorei
GAATCACCTAAGCATGCAAACGATTTATAATCACCTAAATATTTACCATTTTCAATAGATTTTGAATAACAAATAAGTGGTACTTTTTCTCTTGTATGATCACTTCCACCCCATGTTGGATCATTTCCATGATCTGCAGTAATCATTAATAAATCATCTTCACGTAAATGTTTTACTAATTCAGCTAAATTAGCATCAAATTCTTCAATACATTTACCATAACCAACAACGTTACGTCTATGGCCAAATTCACTATCAAATTCAACTAAATTAACAAAGCAGAATCCTTCTTTAAATGATTCATCATCGATTAAACCAATAGTTTTATCCATTCCATCATTATTAGATTTAATTGAAACTGTTGTAGAAACACCACTTCCATTGAAAATATCATTAATTTTTCCAACACAATGAACGTCAATGCCATTATTTTTTAAAATATTCATTGCAGTAATTCCTGATGGAGAAACTGCGTAATCATGTCTATTTGAAGTTCTTTTAAAAGTATCTTTTGTTTTTCCTATAAATGGTCTTGCAATAACTCTACCAACAAACCATTCATCTTTCATACATAATTCACGTGCAATGTGACAAACTCTATAAAGTTCATCTAACCCAACTGTTTCTTCACTAGCACAAATTTGTAATACACTATCACTTGAAGTGTAGATAATTAATGCACCAGTTTTAATTGATTCTTCTCCTAAATCTCTTAAAATTTCAGTTCCGCTAGCAGCATAATTACCAATAAATTTATAGCCTGTTTCTTTTTCTAATTCATCAATTAATTCTTTTGGAAAACCTGTTTCTGTGAATGTTTGAAATGGTTTTGTTGTATAAATACCCATCATTTCCCAATGACCAGTCATTGTGTCTTTTCCTTCACTAATTTCATTTAATTTGATGGAATATGAATTAGGATGTGAAACAATATTTGTACCTTTTATTTCATCTAAATCTCCAATTCCCATCATATTAAGTGTTGGTACATTTAAACCATTTTCAAAATGTTCACTGATATGACTCCATGTATTAGCACCTTCATCACTAATATTACCGTTTTGATGGAATCTTGATGCATCTTCTGCATGTCCTATTCCAGCACTATCCATAACAATTGTAAAAATTCTTTTAAATTTTTTCATCTTCTTTATTCTCCTAAATAAAATTATAAATAATTATTTATCCCAATACAAATCATAAACTTTTCTTTTTTGATCTTCTTCAATATGAGTATAGATTTCTGTAGTTTCAATGTTAGTGTGTCCTAATAATTCTTGTACAACTCTTAAATCAGCTCCATTTGCAAGTAAATGTGTAGCAAGTGAATGTCTTAAAGAATGAGGTGAAATATTCTTATTTATTCCTAATTTAGATATAGCATCTTTTATAATTAAAAATATATATTGCCTAGATATTTTCTTCCCTTGATTATTTAAAAACACAAATTGTTTATCAATTATTTTGTTCTTATTACGAATGGTTTTCATATATGTATCAAGTAAGGATAAACAATCAAAATTAATAGGAACTTCTCTTTCCTTATCACCTTTTCCTCTTATTTTAATGAGTCTTTCGGATGTATTAATATTTTTAATTTGTAAATTACAAAGTTCAGAAACTCTTAATCCAGCACTATACATAGTAAAAATAATAACGTAATCTCTAAATTTTGAATCATTATTTTTACTTTCTTCTTTAAAATAATTTATTAATTTATTAATTTCATCTATTGTTAAATATGAAGGTAAATGTTTTTCTAATTTTGGCAACTCTACATTTTCTAATATATTATTTTCGATATTTTCAGTTTCTAAAAATATAAAGAAATTTTTAATAGTAGATACTCTTCTTGCAATAGTTTTAGATTTCATCCCTTTAATAGATTCATCATAAATAAAATTTTTAATAGTGTCTTTTTTGATATTAGAAGTATCTTTAATATTTGGAAATACTTTAAGAAATTCTAAAAAATCTTCTTTATAATCAATTAAAGAATTATCTAATAGATTTTTTTCTATTTTTAAATATCTAATATATTTATTAAATGCTTCATTTATTTCCATTTTTATTTATATCACTCGCTCTTTTTACTACTTCTTTATTGAATTTACGGTTAATATCATTAATCAAAAGAAATGTTTTTGATTCTTCTTCATGGTCTTTATAATTATCAAAAGTCATTTGAGTAACTGTATTATATTTCTTCTTTAAATTTTTAACAGAAAATCCAATCATTCTAATTTCAAAGTTTTTATAAGAATTATCAAATTTCTTTAAAGCTTCTTTCATTATTAATTCTAAATTATCCGTATAATCATTAAAAGTGTACGCAAAACTTGTTGTTTTAAATCCATTATTACATTCTGCACTTTTTAAAACGATTGAAAATGAATTAGTTAAATAATCTTCTTTGATCATTTTATTTACAACTTGTTTTATTAAAATACTTAAATAATGTGATAAATAAGATTTATCATTTGTATCAAAAGATAATGTGGATGTTGTACCAATTGATTTACTTTTTGGAGTAAAATCATTTAATTTATCGCTGCTTTTACCTTCTAAACAACATAATATTGTATTTTGAAAATCTTCTGAAATAAACGATTCATTTAATTCTTTATTGATAATTTTTTAATATAAATCCCCAATTGTATAAATATTTAATTCAT
>CAVGUB010000081.1:2778-3186 GCA_963632375.1 Phocaeicola dorei
GTGCTACTCCAATAGAACATTGTAATTTTGTATCATAATATAACTTTTTTTGAAATTCTTTTAATAAAGAAATTACATCAAAATTTGGATTATTTTTAAAATAATGAGTAATATCACAATAACATTCATCACATGAGATTTGCTCATAAAAAGGTGTCATTTTTGATACATGATACATAAATTCATTAGACATTAAATGAATGTAATTAAAATCAATTTCTTTAATAATTAAATCTTTATAAAGTTGTTTAGCATAAAACATAGGCATACCAGAATGAATACCATATTTTCTAGCTTCATAACTGCATGTTGAAACTATGCCACTTCTTCCATCACTTCCAATTGCTAAAACTTTATTGTTTAAAGATGGATCAAGAATTCTAGCACATGTTACAAAAAATTGATTTA
>CAVGUB010000082.1:0-11772 GCA_963632375.1 Phocaeicola dorei
TAATTTGTCTTGACGCTTCAAGATTTATTAATAAATTTTTATACAATAAAAGTGCAATTTTCTTTAGTGGCACCTTAACCCCTATTGATTATTTCAAAAAAGTTACTTTAGGAAGTAGTGATTATAAAGATTATTCTTTTGAATCACCTTATGAAAGCAGTAATTTAAATTTAATGATTGATAATTCAATTTCATTATTTTATAAAGATAGAGTCAAAACAATTGGTACAATTGCAAATGAAATATTAAATTTTGTTAGTTATAAAGTTGGAAATTATTTAATATTTTTACCTTCTTTTCAATATTTAAAGTTATTAAAATCTTATTTTGAAGATTTGAATTATAATTTCTTTTTTCAAGGAGAAATTAGCAATAAAAAAGAAGAAAAAGAGATATTTTTTAATTTTTTTAACAAAAATTGCGAAATGAATATTGCTTTTTGTGTTCTTGGAGGATCTTACTCAGAGGGAATTGAAATTAAAAATTCACTTGATGGAATATGTATTTTAGGAGTTGGATTACCTTCAATTTGTATTGAAAATGAGTATTTAAAAGAATATTTCAATAATAATGAATTAAATGGATTTGATTTTGCATACACAAATCCTGGAATAAACAAAGTTATGCAAGCAATTGGAAGAGTTATAAGAAGTGAGGAGGATAGAGGTAGTGTTTTATTAATTGATAAACGCTATGGATATTCAACTTATAAACAAATTTTCCAACAAAAATATAAAACCATTAAGAAAGTTGATAGTAATAATATCAGTTCTTATTTAAAAGAGTTTTATAAAATTTAAAAAAATGGTATATTTATAAACATGTCTTACGATATTAATAAAATTAGAAACTTTAGCATTATTGCTCATATTGATCATGGAAAAACAACAATTTCTGATCGTATTTTAGAATTAACTGAATCTATTGATAAAAGAGAACTTAAAGATCAAATGCTTGATTCAATGGATCTTGAAAGAGAAAGAGGCATTACTATTAAACTTAATGCAGTATCTTTAAAATACAAAGCAAATGATGGAAATGAATACATATTTAACCTTATAGATACTCCTGGGCACGTCGATTTTACTTATGAAGTATCTAGATCATTAGCTGCATGTGAGGGTGCAATTTTAGTTGTTGATGCAACTCAAGGCGTAGAAGCTCAAACTTTAGCAAATCTTTATTTAGCAGTAGATAATGATTTAGAAGTAGTTCCTGTAATTAATAAAATTGATTTACCAAGTGCAAGAATTGAATTTTGTAGAGAAGAAATTACTTCAAAAATTGGTCTTGATGGAGAACACGCAATTCCTGTTAGTGGAAAAACTGGTCAAAACATTAAAGATGTTTTAGAAAGAATTGTTACAGATGTTCCTGCTCCAAAAGGAAATAACGATGATCCATTAAAAGCTTTAATTTTTGATTCTTTTTATGATTCTTATAGAGGCGTTATTGTTTTAATAAGAGTTAAAGATGGAATGGTAAAAGTAGGTGATACAATTCACTTTATGGGTTCAAATTGTGACTTTTTAGTTACAGAACTTGGGGTTAGAACTCCAAAAGAACTTCAAAGAGAATGTTTATATTGTGGTGAAGTTGGTTATTTATGTGCTCAAATCAAAGATATTAAAGATGTTTGGGTTGGTGACACAATTACTTTAAAAGATAATCCTGCAAAAGAAGCATTACCTGGTTATAGAAAGATAAATCCAATGGTTTATTGTGGAATTTATCCAACTGAAAGTAAAAAATATGCAGATTTAAGAGATGCATTAGAAAAATTATGTTTAAGTGATAGTAGCTTAAAATTTGAAGCTGAAACTTCTCAAGCGTTAGGTTTTGGATTTAGATGTGGCTTTTTAGGTCTTTTACATATGGACGTTATTCAAGAAAGACTTGAAAGAGAATACAATTTAAATTTAATTTTAACTGCTCCAAGTGTTGTTTATAAAGTTAATTTAACTGATGGAACAAGTATTGAAGTTGATAATCCAAGTGCAATGCCAAGTCCAGTTAATATCAAAACAATTGAAGAACCATACGTTAAAGCATCAATTATGACTCCAAAAGAATATGTTGGTGCAATTATGGAACTTTGCCAAGAAAAACGTGGTAATTATATTGATCTTCAATATTTTGATGATACTAGAATGACTTTAATTTATGAAATTCCTTTAAGTGAAATTATCTTTAATTTCTTTGATAAATTAAAATCATATACTAAAGGATATGCATCTTTAGATTATGAAATTTCCGGATATAAACAAAGTGATTTAACAAAGATGGATATTTTATTAAATGGTGAACCAGTTGATGCTTTAAGCTCGATTGTATTTAAAGGAAGTGCTTATAACAAAGCTTTAAAATTAGTTACTAAATTAAAAGAAGTAATTCCACGTCAACAATTTGAAGTCCCAGTTCAAGCAGCAATTAATGGAAAAGTTATTGCTCGTTGTGATATTAAAGCTATGAGAAAAGATGTTTTAGCAAAATGTTATGGTGGGGATATTTCTAGAAAAAGAAAACTTTTAGATAAACAAAAAGAAGGTAAAAAGCGTATGAAACAAGTTGGTAGTGTTGAATTACCACAAGAAGCATTTATGTCGATACTTTCTTTAGATGAGGAAGAATAAAAGTTATTAACTAGTAATTAACTAGTAGTAAATTATTGCAATTTAAAGTTATTTTCTTTATAATTAAATAAGGAAAGAAACGAAAATGGCAAGTAAAGAATTAGGTGTAAAGTTTAGTAATGAAATTTACGCAACAAAAAAAGATGTTGCTAACTATATGAAAACTCCAATGATTGATAACATTTGGAATACAGTTTTAGAATATAGAGAGAATTTTGTTATTAGATTAAAATTAAAACATATTACAGCATCAGAATATTCTGTATGCTTAACTCCAACAATCAATGAAAGAATTAATGGAGTAGAAAGAAAATTAATGAATATTTATTTTAGATATTTAAAATTATCTTTAAATAAATCAGATATTTTCTACAAAAAAAGTGCATATGAAGAAATCTTAAAAGGATTTGCAAGTAATTATAATCTAAATATTGAAGATTATGAAATTCAAAAGATTTTAGCTTTAGATTCAAGTAATTTAAAACCAGAACTTTTAATTGTTTATAATTACTATTTAGCATTAGAATCAATTTCTAAATTAGCATATGAAGATATTTCTAATAAAACTTTTGAAAATTTTAACAATGTAATGTTAGGACTTGAAAATAGTGAATATAGAAAAAATGAAGTACAAAATGATTTTGCTAAAGTTTTAGTAAATAGAATTTATGTAGGATTACCTCCTGCAACAATTTCTAAATCAATGGATAACTTAGTAGAATTTTTAAACGATACACAAGTTGGAATGTTTGTTAAAGCAATTTGTACAATGTATTTTATTTATTATGTAAGACCATATGATGCTTATTGTGAAGATTTAGCAGTTTATGCTGCAAAAGCAATTTTAGCACATGAAGGGTTAGAAGAAGTTGCATCTTCATTACATTTAGAATTAATTTTAAGTGATAAAGAAGAATTCAAAAAATATTTTATTGAATCTCAAAAAACTCAAGATTTAACTTATTTAATTGATTTTGCAATCAAAAAGATGGAAAAAATCATTGAAGAAGCTAATTTACATTTAAATAATTCTCAAGGTAAAGCAATTACTAATGAATTATACGCAAATGAAGTTAAATCAAATGATTTAGTTCCTAATTTAGATGAATTAGAAGAAACTCATGATCAAATGAATAATTCTCCAAAAATTGTAGAAGAAAAAGCAAATGTAAGCTTTACTACAAAAATTGCGATTGAAAATATTCCAACTGGACTTGATGAAAAAGAAGCAATGAATTTAGAGAAACGTTTACTTGAAATGGAACCAAATTTATCAAGAGGACAAGCATATTTCTATGCAAGACATTGCACTTTAAATATGAATTACACTATTTCTCAATATAAAAAAGAAGTAGGTTGTGCATACGAAACTGCAAGAAGTAGTATGGATAATTTAGTTCGTTTAGGTTATTATAAGAAGGAACTTTTAAAGAATAAGTTCGTTTATATACCTATCAAACGTAGATAGTAAGGAGATTTTATGAAGATTTACGCAAACTTTTTATCAAACAATCCATGGCTTTGGATTTTAATTATATTAATTTGTGCAGCATTAATTGGATGTATTGCATTTGTTATTCATAAAGTATTAGTTAAAAATAACAAAGAAGAAAAACCAACAGAAGAAGAAATTGCTCAACAAAATCTTGATTCAATTTTAGAACCTGTTGAAGATGAAGAAACACAAAAGGAATTCGAAAAATATAATAGTCAAAATGAAAACAAAGGTGAATAGTTTATATATACATATTCCTTTTTGCAAAAAAATTTGTTCTTATTGTGATTTTACAAAATTAATTTATAAAGAGAATTTTTCCAAACCTTATTTAGATGAATTAATTAAAGATCTAGATAAGGTAAGGGAAAATTTTTTTAATTTTAAGACAATTTATATTGGAGGAGGAAGTCCAAGTAGTTTTAATGATTTAGAATTAGAAAGATTATTAAAAGAAGTTAGTAAATTAAGAAAGATAAATTCTGAATTTACAATCGAATTTAATCCTGAAGATATTACAATTAATAAATTAAAATTACTTAAAAAATATAAAGTAAATAGAATTTCAATTGGAATTCAAAGTTTTAATCCAAGAATTTTAAAAGAAATTAATCGTGATTATGGATTAAACTATTTTAATTTAATTAAAGAAGTTAAAAAATACATTAAAAATATCAATGTAGATTTAATTTATGGATTTAAAAATCAAACTCTTGAAGAATTAAAATATGATTTAGATAATTTTATTAAGCTTGATATTGATCATATTTCAATCTATTCATTAACTGTTAATAAAAATACTATTTTTTATAACAAAAACTACCCTGAACAAAATAATGATGATTCAAGAATATTTTATGATTATATTGTAAATTATTTAAAAGAATATGGTTTTTTAAGATATGAAGTTTCTAATTTTGCTCGAAATAAAAAGTTCAGTAAACATAATTTAAATTATTGGAATAATAAAGAATATATTGGAATAGGAATTGGTGCTCATGGTTATTTTAATAATGTTCGTTATAATATTTCTCCAAGTTTTAAAGAATATATTAGTGGAAATAGAATAATTGAAAAAGAAGTTATTGATAAAAATATACTTAAAGAATACTATTTTATTACTAATTTGCGTAAATATGATGGTTTCTCTTTAAAAGAATATAAAAAGATCTTTAAAAGTGATTTTTATAATGAATTTAAAGAAGAAATTGATGAACTTGTTAAATCAAATTTATGTAAAATCGATAAAAGATTTTATTGTACAGATGAAGGTATTCCAATCCTTGATTTTATTCTTTTAAAACTCATTAAAAAAATTTAAAAAAATTAGCACTATTCTATTGACTGTGCTAAATCTTCCATATATAATATTTCTAGCACTTAGGAAAATTAAGTGCTAAAGGAAATATGGAATTAACAAGAAAGCAAAAAATATTAAAATTAATTGTAGAAGATTTTATTAAATATGCTGAACCTGTTGGAAGTAAGTATTTAATTGAAAAATATAAATTAGATTGTTCAAGTGCAACGGTTAGAAATGTTATGGCAGAACTTGAAGAAGATGGGTTAATTGAAAAAACTCATACCTCAAGTGGAAGAATTCCTTCAACTGCTGGATACCGTTATTATATTGATAATTTAAGAGATTTTAAAATTAATGATAAATTTAAAAATCAGGTTTCGGGTGTTTTTGCTTCGTCAAAATCTATTGATGAAGTAATTCATGAAAGTTGTGAAATACTTTCTTCTATGACAAATCTTACAAGTGTAGTTCTTGGACCTGATTCTAAAGTAGAAGCGTTAGCAAAAATCCAAATCGTTCCTTTAAATGATAAAAATTTTACAGCAATATTTGTTACAAATACAGGATATTGTGAAAATAAAACATTTAGGGTTGATGGAGATTCTTCAATACAAGATATTCAAAAATGTGTTGAAATGCTAAATAAAAGACTTGTTGGTACAACAATTGATCAACTTGTTCCAAAACTTGAAACTTTAAAACCAGTATTCTCAGATTACATTACTAATTATTCTTATTTCTTTAATTCTTTAGTAAAAACATTTGTTGAAATTTCACAAAATCGTAATGAATTTTATGGAAAAGATAAAATGCTTATACAACCAGAATTTAGCGATAATGCTAGTGAACTTAAAAAAGTTTTCGATTTATTCAGTAATCCAGATTTAATTAATCAATTTATTGATTCATCTCAATATAAAGAAATTATTGATTCAGGTGAAATTAATAAAGATTATGAAAATCTTACTATCATTTATAAAGATATTAAAAATGATATGGATCAAAATGTAAGAAGAATTGCAGTTATTGGTCCAAAAAGAATGGATTATGAAAAAGTATTAAATTCATTAGATTATATTATTGATAAATTAAACGATTACATATCATCAAATGGTGATGATATTGACGATAAAAAAGGAGGATAGTCATGAGCGAAGTAAAGGAAAATGAAAAAGAAGTAGAAGAAACAAAAGAAGAAAATGTTGAAGTATCAATGAAAGATTCTTATAAAAAGAAGATTGCAAAAGCTGAAGAAGAAACAAAAAAAGCTAAAGATGATGCTGAACATTGGAAAAATGAATACTATAAATTATATGCTGATATGGACAATTTAAGAAAAGATATTAAAAAAGACCATAATGAAGCAATGAAATATCGTATTGAAGGTTTTGTTTCAGATTTACTTCAAGTATTAGATTCATTTGAAATTGCATTGAAAAATGAACCATCTAATCCTGAAACTAAAAATTATTTAATTGGATTTAACTATGTTTATACAACATTAATTAATATTCTTCAAAATGAAGGAATCGAAATTATTTCTCCTTCAATTGATCAAAAGTTTGATGAAAGCGTTATGCAAGCAGTTGATCATGAAGAATTTGACGGTGAAGAAAACTTAGTTAAAAAAGTTAACCTTAAAGGTTATAAACTTCATTCTCATTTAATTAGACCTGCAATGGTTGTAGTTAGTAAGAAAAAGAGTGAAGAAGTTAAAAAAGAAGAAGATAAGGCTGAATAAGTTTTATATAAATAAATTGGAGGATAAATTTATATGGCAAAAGAAATTATTTTAGGTATTGATTTAGGTACAACAAACTCTGTTGTTAGTTATTTACAAAGTGATGGAACTGTAAAAGTTATTCCAAACCCAGAAGGAACAATGACTACTCCATCAGTTGTTGGTTTTAAAGCAAATGGTGAAGAAATCGTTGGTAATGCTGCAAAACGTCAAGCAATTACTAACCCAGATACAATTTCATCAATTAAGAGATTAATGGGTAGTGATGCAAAAGTTAAAGTTAATTGCATCAATAAAGAATTCACACCACAAGAAATTTCTGCAAAAGTTTTAGCATATATGAAAAAATATGCAGAAGCAAATATTGGTCATGAAGTTAAAAAAGCTGTTATTACAGTTCCTGCATATTTCAATGATGCTCAAAGACAAGCTACAAAAGATGCTGGTACAATTGCTGGTTTAGATGTTGTTCGTATTATTAATGAACCTACAGCAGCTGCTTTAGCTTATGGTTTAGGTAAAGATAAAACAGAAAAAATCTGTGTATTCGACTTAGGTGGTGGTACACTTGATGTTTCTATTCTTGATATTGGTGATGGAACATTCGAAGTTGTTTCTACAGCAGGTGATAACAAACTCGGTGGAGACGATTGGGATAATGTTTTAGCTGATTGGATTAGAGCACAAATTAAGATTCAATTTAATAGAGATATTAATGATAAAATGGCATTACAAAGATATAAAGATGCTGCTGAAAAAGCAAAAATCGAATTATCAAGTAATACTGAAACAACTATCTCATTACCATTTATTGGTATGGGAGAAACAGGTCCTATTTCATTTGAAACAACTTTAACAAGAGCTAAATTCCAAGATTTAACAAGACATTTATTAGATAGATGTTTAAAACCATTAGAAGATGCTTTAAGAGATTCAAAACTTTCATGGAATGATATTAATGAAGTCTTATTAATTGGTGGTTCTATCCGTATGCCAGCTGTTCAAGAATTAGTTTCAAGAACAACAGGTAAAAAACCTAACCTTTCAGTTAACCCAGATGAAGCAGTTTCAATTGGTGCTGCATTCCAAGGTGGTATTTTAAGTGGTGATGTTAAAGATGTTATCTTACTTGATGTTACTCCATTAACTTTAGGTATTGAAACAATGGGTGGTGTTATGACTCCATTAATTTCAAGAAATACAACAATTCCTACAACAAAGAGTCAAATCTTCTCAACAGCAGCAGATAACCAACCTGCAGTTGATATTATGGTTTACCAAGGTGAACGTCCAATGGCTCACGATAACAAATTACTTGGTCACTTCCAATTAACAGGTATTAAAGCTGCTCCAAGAGGAACTCCACGTATTGAAGTTACATTCAACATTGATGTTAATGGTATCGTTAAAGTTAGCGCTAAAGATTTAGATAGCCAAAAAGAACAAGAAATTACAATTTCTGGTAGTAATGGTTTATCAAAAGAAGAAATCGATAGAATGGTTAGAGAAGCTGAAGCAAATAAAGATGCAGATGAAAAACGTAAAGAAGAAGCTGATTTAAAGAATAAAGCAGAATCTTATTTAAATGAAATTGATAATGCATTAAGAGAAAAAGGTGCTTCAATGGATCAAGCTCAAAAAGAACAAACTGAAAAATTAAGAGATGAATTAAGAGACGCTTTAAACAACAATAATATTGATGTTTTACGTAGTAAAATTGGTGATTTAGAAAAAGCTGCTGCATATATGCAACAAGCACAAGCTCAACAAAGTGGTGCTCAAGGTAGTGCAGAACAACCTCATCAAGAACAATCATCTAATGAATCAAGTGATTCAAAGAAAGATGACGATGTAATTGATGCTGATTTTACAGATAAAAAGTAATCAATAAAATTTAAACTAAAGGGGAGATTTATCTTCCCCTTTCGAATTTAATATTGGAGGAAATTATGGCTGAAAAAAGAGATTATTATGAAGTTTTAGGTATAAGTAAAACTGCTACAGCTGATGAAATTAAAAGCGCTTATCGTAAATTAGCTAAAAAATACCATCCAGATAACAAAGAAACAGGTGATGCTGAAAAATTCAAAGAAGCAACTGAAGCATATAGTGTCTTAAGCGATGAAAGCAAGAGAAAAACTTATGATCAATTCGGCCATTCAGCTTTTGATCAAGCTTCTGGCGGACAAAACCCATTTAGTGGTAGTGGATTTGAAGGATTCAATAATGGTGATTTTGGCGATTTAGGTGATATTTTATCAAAAATGTTTGGATTTGGTGGAGGATTTGGTGGAGGTTCATCATATTCTTCAGGAAGAAATACATCTAGAAGAGGAAATGACCGTTTAATGAGAGTTAAGATTAATTTTCTTGATTCTGTAAATGGTACAACTATCGATTTACCTTTATCATATGATGAAAAATGTGAAGCATGTAATGGAACAGGTGCTAAAAATGGTACTGAATATACAACATGTGGTGCGTGTAATGGTAGAGGAACTGTTATTCGTCAACAAAATTCATTCTTTGGTACAGTAAGTACTGAAGTTGCTTGTCCAAATTGTGGTGGAAAAGGTAAATTAATTAAAACTAAATGTGATAAATGTGGTGGAAGTGGTTATATTCACATTAAAAAGACTATTTCTGTTAATATTCCAGCTGGTATTCAAAGTGGACAACAAATTAGAGTCGCTGGAAAAGGTGAAGCTGGTATAAATGGTGGACCTAATGGAGATTTATTCTTAGAAATTATTGTTAAAGAACATGATTTCTTTGAAAGAGATGGTAATGATATTCATATTACAATCCCACTTGACTATATTGATGCATGTTTAGGTACAAAAATTAGTGTTCCTACAGTTTATGGAGATGTTGAATTAGTAATTCCAGATGGAACACAAGGAAATCAAGTATTTAGAATAAAAGGAAAAGGTGTTAAGGACTTAAGAAGTTCAAAATATGGTGATGAATTCGTTCATTTAAACTTAAAAACACCTACTAAATTAAATAAAGATCAAAGAAAAGCTCTTGAAGCATTTAAAGCTGCTACAAAAGATGAATCTTGGTTCGATAAATTTAAGAAATCTTTTAAAAGATAATACGAAGCACTTTTTGAAATATAAAAGTGCTTTTTAAATATTAAAATTTAAAGACAATTAGTGTATAATTTTATGTATGTTGAAGTGTAAAAATTGTGGTGAAAAATTAACTAAGTTTAATAAAGAAATTTGTCCTTATTGTGGATGTCAAAACCCACTAAGCGAAAGTGTTGCAGAAACTGATACTACAAGAGCAGTATCTTATGTAAATGAAGAAGAAATTAAAATAAATCAAAAAAGTTTTAAGACTTTTTTACTTTTAACCTATTTTTTAGGTATCTTTGGTGTTGAATACATATATTTAAATAAAATTAAAGAATTTATATTCACATTACTTGCTAATTTAGCAATTTATATTTGTGTATTTTTTATTTGCTTTGCATGTAAAATGGATGTTTGGGCTCTTATTTTAGTACCTTTTATTGTACTTTATATTTTATCAATAGCATATGGATTATTTTTAACATTTGGAAAAGCAGTTGTTAAAGATAATAATGGAGTTTCTTTAAAATAATATGCAAAGATATTTTGTAGAAATAGATGAATCTAATAAAGTTATTTTCTCAAAAGATGACATTTTTCATATTAGTAAAGTAATGAGAATGAAAATTGGTGATGAAATTGAAATTGTTAATGATTCAAAACTTTATCTTGCAAAAATTATTTCTTTTAATCCTAGTTTAGATGTTCAAATTATTAAAGAAATAGATAGAAAAACTGAATTAGATACATATATTAGATTATTATATTGTATTCCAAAGGGTGAAAAATTAGATTTAGTTATTCAAAAAGCATGTGAACTTGGAGTTAGTGAAATTGTTTTAGTAAATTCTTCAAGATGTGTTGCAAAAATTGATAAAAATAACAAAGATAAAAAGATTGAAAGATTTTCTAAAATAATTAAAGAAGCAAGTGAACAATCAAAAAGATTAAAATTCATGAAATTAAGTGATGTAATTGATTATAAAGATATTACAAAATATGATGCAGATTTATCATTAATTGCTTACGAAAAAGAAGATCCAAAAGTTAGCTCAGTTAAAAAAATATTAGAAGAAAAAGAATATAAAGTAATCAATGTTTTAGTTGGTGCTGAAGGTGGATTTAGTGAAGATGAAGTTGATTTTGCTATTAAAAATGGCTATAAATCAATTAGTTTAGGTAGAAGAATATTAAGAAGTGAAACTGCTTGTTTTTATTTGCTTTCTATTCTTTCTTATTATGCGGAAATAAATTATGAAAAATAGTGTATTTGAAGTTTTAAAGAAATATAAAAATAATAAATTTATTAATAATAGTGAAGAAGTTAAATTTTATAATAAATATTGTGAAGTGCTTTATGATAATAATAACTTTGTAAAATATACTGAAATTAATGATTTATTTGATATTGTTAAATCTAACATTATTATTAGAAGTATTTTGAATAAGAATACAATCGATAAGATTATTAAAGAAGAAATTAATAATCATGATTTTAATACAGTGGAAGAAATTCAAAA
>CAVGUB010000082.1:11782-15117 GCA_963632375.1 Phocaeicola dorei
ATCTTCCATATATGAAATATGAAGATTTTAAGATTTATATTCCTTTTTTTAATATTTCTACGAATAATATTTATTCAAATGAATTTTTTAAACTTAAAGAAGTTCCATATAATGATTTAATGAAAAATTATATTTATTTTTTAATAGATCCTTTTGAAACTTATAAATTAAATATTTTTGAATCAAATTTTACTGAATTAGTAAAAATTTATAGCGATAATACATCATCAGCGTATTTCCATTTTAATTTAAGAACAATATTTATTATTAATGATCAAGGATTTATTGATAATACAATTCATATTTTTGATAGAAAGATGAAATATGTTGATACTACAAATATTATAGAAAGAATTAAACCTGCAATAAGAGCGTATTATAAAAATGATATTGCAGGATTTATATATTCTTTAAATGAAGAAAAATTAATCTCCCATGAGGTATTTAGAAAATTATGCAAAATAAAGAGAATTTAAGTTTTATTATTACTTTTCTTGGATGTAAAGTTAATAGTTACGAAGTAGAATGCGTTGCAAATGATTTAGAAAATGCTGGATATCATAATTTTAATTCTGAGCTTGATGAAACTCCAGGAGTTATTATTATTAATACATGTGCAGTTACTAAAACTAGTGAATCTAAATCAAATAGAACAATTAAAAAATATAAGAAAGAATATCCTGATTCAATTGTTTGTGTTATGGGATGTTTTTCTAAATTAAATAAAGAAATTTGTGCTGAAAGTGGTGCAGATATTGTTTTAGGTACTCAAAATAGAAGTAATATAATTGAACTAATTAATAACTATAAATCTACTAATAACAAGATTATTAGTAAAAATGAAGTAGAAAGAAGTAAAGAAATTTATGAAAATATTTCTTTAAGTCATTATCTTTTTAATACAAGAGCATTTGTTAAAATTCAAGATGGATGTGATAATTTTTGTTCTTATTGCATCATTCCTTTTTTAAGAGGAAAATCTAGAAGTAGAAAAAAAGAAGAAGTTTTAAAAGAAATTAAAGATTTAATTAAAAATGGATATAAAGAAATTGTTTTAACAGGAATTGACACTGCAAGTTATGGATTAGATTTATATGATAATTATAATTTCAGTGATTTATTAGAAGATATTTTAAAAGAAAATAAAGATTTATATCGTTTAAGAATCTCTTCTATTGAAGAAAGTCAAATTGATGATAAATTCATTAATCTTTTAAAAGAATATCCAAATATTGCAAATCATATGCATATTCCTCTTCAAAGTGGAAGTAGTCATGTTTTAGATTTAATGAAAAGAAAATATGATTTAAAAGCTTTTAAAGAAAAAATTGATCGAATTCGTGAAGTTAGACCAGATATTGCTTTTTCAACTGATGTTATTGTTGGCTTCCCTGATGAAAGTGATGAAAATTTCAATGAAACTTATGATTTTGTTAATTTAATTAAATTTTCAAAAGTACATGTTTTCCCATATTCAATAAGAGAAGGAACACTTGCAAGTAGAATGAAGAATCAAGTTAATGGAAAAATTAAAAAAGAAAGAGTTCAAAAACTTATTTCTTTATCTGATAAACTTGCAAAAGAATACGAAGAAAGATTTGATGGTCAAGAAATGGAATTTTTATTTGAACATGAAAAAAAGAATCAATTTATTGGACATTCTTCAAACTTCTTAGAAGTTTCTATTTCTAGTGATGAAGATTTAAATGGTAAGATTAAAATAGTTAAATATACATCAAATAAATAACTTTACAGTGTAAAACAAATTAACTTGAAAAATTAGATATTTTTTATATAATATACAAGGTTTTTGGAGGTGAAGAATTATGGCAGTACCTGCACGTAGAACAAGTAAAACAGCAAAAAGATTAAGAAGAAGTCATTTAAGTTTAAATGTTACTGGTGTAGCAGTTTGTTCAAATTGTGGTGAATTAATTAAAGCTCATACAGTTTGTAAACATTGCGGCTATTACGATGGTAAGAAAGTTTTAAACGTTAAAAACGGAAAATAGTTAATTTAAAAAAAGAAAAAATATAGGTTGAATAAAATGGAATTAAATTATAATAAACTCATTGATAATACAAATTTAAAGCAAGATGCAACTGAAGAAGAAATTAAAGCTCTTTGCAAAGAAGCAAAAGAATGGAATTTTATGTCAGTTTGTGTCAATCCTGCTTACATTCCTTTATCAAAGAAAGAATTAGAAGGCAGTGATGTTAAAGTTTGTACAGTTATTGGATTTCCTTTAGGAATGAATACAACTGAAGTTAAAGTTTTTGAAACAAAAGATGCAATTGAAAAAGGTGCAGATGAAATTGATATGGTTATTAATGTTGGTGCATTAAAAGATCATAAAGATGAATATGTAAAAAATGAAATTGCTAAAATTAAAGAAGCATGTGGAAACCATATTTTAAAAGTAATCATTGAATGTTGCTTATTAAATGATGAAGAAAAAGTTAGAGTATGTAAACTTGCTAAAGAAGCAAAAGCTGATTTCGTTAAAACTTCAACTGGCTTTTCAAAATGGGGAGCAAAAGTTGAAGATGTTAAATTAATGAGAGCTACTGTTGGTAAAGAAATGGGTGTTAAAGCAGCTGGTGGAGTTAGAAGCCATGAAGAGTTACTTGAAATGGTTGAAGCTGGTGCTACACGTATTGGAACAAGCAGTGGTGTTAAATTAATGAAATAATTCTAGTTTTTATAAAAGAAAATCTATATAATATTAAAGGACTAAAGAGGAGGTGAAGGTAGATATGTCAAAAGTCGTAGTAAGAGAAGGCGAAACTTTAGATGAAGCTTTAAGAAGATTCAAAAGACAAGTTAACAAAGCTGGAACTATCCAAGAATGTCGTAAAAGAGAATGTTTTCTTAAGAAATCTTTAAAGAGAAAATTAAAGAGTGAAAACGCTAGAAAAAAATATAGATAAAAATTACGTCCAATTATTTGGGCGTTTTTTATTGGATAATTTTTAATTTTGCTTACTTCTTGATATATAAAGGAGTAAGTTATGTATTATATAAAACAAATTGGAGAAAAAGATTGTGGATTTACAGCATTGAAGATGCTTTTAGCAACAATTCATAAAGATAGAAATTATTTATTTTATAGAGAATTTGAAAAAGATTATTCATTATCTTTAAAAAACATTATTGATATTGCAAAAAAAGAAAATGTAAATTTAGAAGGATTTTCATATCAAAACAAGGAAAAATTATTTGAAGAAAAACCTAAATATTCTTTAGCAATTCTTGAAGATAATAATAAATTACATATGGTTTTTGTTAAAAAAATAAAAAATTTAAAAAAATATTTAAAATTTACTTTAAAAAT
>CAVGUB010000083.1:0-4571 GCA_963632375.1 Phocaeicola dorei
TTTTTAATCTTAGTATCATTAATTTTACTATTTAATTTATCTTTAAAAGATGCAACTTTTGTTCTATCAAGTAAAGAATTCTTTAATGAATCTAAAAATTCTTTAAAAGAAAAATCATTAACTATTCTTAATAAGTCACTATTTTTTAAACATTTTTCATTAAATAAAGCATTATAATAACGAACAAAAGAATTGATGTCACTTTCAAGTGCATTTGAGTCAATAACTTTATTAATTTCATCAAATAATTCTTTATTAAATTTAATATTTAATGTAAATGCATTTTTAATTAATGTAGATAATTCACTTTCTTTATTAGATGAATATAAAAATGGATTAACAAAATACAAATTTTCTTTTGCACGAGTTAATGCAACGTAAATTAAGCGGATATACTCACTATACTCATCTTTTTCATCTTTTTCTAAATAAGTTTTCTTAAAAAATGAAGTTTTATTTGCGTTAAGTTTGTGTTCATCAAGTAAAATTCCATTTTCTTTTGTAATGAAATTATTTGATGAATCAGCATGATATTTAAAATTAGAATCAAAACATGATAAATAAACAATTTTATACTCAAGGCCTTTAGATGCATGAATTGTTGTCAATTCTACACAATTATCATTTTTAACTAAATTTCTACCTTGTAATTCAATTTTATGTTTAGTAAAAGAGCTAAGTAAATTACCAAAATCTTCAATTGTTTTTCCACCATCTTCTAATGATTTAATCAACGAATAAATTGTTTCAATCTTATTTAAATTATTATCGATTTCACCAATTGAATTTAGTTTAGTAAATACATTGAATTCATTAATTAATGCGTTAAAAATTTGAGATATTGATTCATCTTTATGATTTTTAACAAAATCTTTCATTTTTAGATAAATTACACTTTCTTTTAAACCTTTATTATCTGTATCGTTTAAAATATTAAAAATTGACTCATCATCCATTTCGAAAAGATAACTTCTTGCAATGGAAGTAAAATCAAATCTTAATTTCTTAGGATTACAGTCTTTTGAATTTTTAATGTCTAAATAAAAATTAATTAAACTTTCTAAAGTAATAACTGAATTAATATCACGAACATTTTCGTCTACAACAATATTTAAAGGAATATTATATTTAGTAAATAAATCTTTATATAATCCAAAACTTGATTTTCTTTTACAAAGAATTGCAAAATCACCAAAATTACAATCTCTAAATATTAATTTACCATGTTCATTTTTATCTAAAACTTGGTATTTGTTATTAATTTTATCTAAAATATCATCAATAATAATTAATATTTCTTCATACGCAGTAGATGCAGTATTAAATTTAGCGTCTTTTTGAAAAATGTATCCACTTAAAACATTTAAACCATAATGATTACCTTTAATTAATTGATTTTCATCATAAAGATTGTTTTTCATGTCATAATGAAGTTTTTCTTCATCATTAAAAGTAACATCCCCTTTTTCTAAAGACATGTTTTTTTCAAAAAAAGTATTCGAATCATCTAAAACTTTCTTTAAAGAACGATAATTAGTATTCATATCAATGACTTTATTACTTTCTAAATCATTGTTATATTTAATTTTTCTATCTTTAAATAAACTTGGGTTAGCATTTCTAAATTTATAAATTGATTGTTTGATATCACCAACTACAAATAATTTAGATTTTTTATTAATAAAGTTTAAAAATTCTTCTTGGATATCATTAGTATCTTGATATTCATCAACTAAACAATATTTAAAAGTATTCGATATTTCTTCTTGAATATCTTCAAATTTAGGATCACTAATTAATTTTAAAGTTATTAAAGAAATATCTTGAAAAGTATAAGAAGATGAAACAAATTTATATTCATCAATTTTTGCTTTTAATTCTTTATAAATATTGATTAAAAAATAATGAACATCTTTATTGTTAACAAATCTAGCGATTTCTTCTCCAGGAGAAGGATAAAGTGAAAAAATAACCTTTCTTCCTTTTAAATATTCAATTAAAGAGTCATAAGCACATCTTGATTCAATGCTTAATTTTTTAAATTTATTTGAATTTTTATTAAGTGGTGCTTTAAATTCTACAATATAATTATAAAAATTATCCCATCCAAGTCCTCTTGATGATTTAATATTATTAATTACGTTTACGACTTCATCAAATCCCTCTTTAGCTTTATCATCCATTTCAAAATTACCAAGGGTAAAATGTTTGCCAAGTTTTAAAATATTTTCATAAGTATCATTTAAAACTCCAACATATTTAGATTCAATATATTTAGGATCTAAAAATTTATCATAATTATCAACAAATTCATTATAATCCTTTGTGGATAAAGCATTTAAAAATTTATCTAATTTTTTAATTAAATCTTTTAAATTTCTATCTGTTTTAAAGCATAAAAGTTCTAAAGTTTTTATTAATGTAGGATCTTTTTGAAGATAATATTTTTCTAATATCTCTTCAATAAAATCTTCTTTTTTTGCACTAATAATTGATTCATCAATAATTTTAAAATTAGGATTAATATTTAATCTATCAGCGTATTTTTTCACCAAAAAAGAAGTAAAAGAGTCGAAAGTTTGGATATGTGCACTATAAAGTTTATTTGCAAGTTCAGGATTTGAATCTCTTGTTCTTTTAATAATTTTTTCTTTCATACCAAAACTTGCAGCATCTGTAAAAGTAAGAACTAAAAGTTCATCAACATTAACCCCATCTTTGGTGATTAAATTGAATACTTTTTCAGTTAAAACTGCAGTTTTTCCACTTCCAGCACCTGCTGAAATCAATACATTTTTATCAATAATATTTGGATCAAGAGCTTCAGCTTGTTTAGCATTAAAATTCATTATTCATCTCCCTCCGTAAAAACAATATTCTTTTTATAACATATTGGATGATATGCACAATTATCACAACTACATTTACCATTTGAATTTGGTAATGAAATTGGACGAATATCAAAATTATGATTTCTAATCTTTTTAACAATTTCTTTCATTTTTTCAACACTTTCACTAATTATGCTTTCAAAAGAATCATCACTTTCTTCTTTATTATTAGAATCTTCTTGAATAATTCCTTCTAGTAAAAGAGGATAATTTGTATCAGTTTTTTTATCATATCTTCCATCAATTATCCATTTTTCTAAAGTTAATTCTTTATCATATCTATTAGTTTTATCATTTACAACATAATCATTTAAAATATGTGCAATAAAGAATCCTCTTGGTTCTATTCCTTTATGTTCATCAAACGTTAAAAGTTCAGAATACAAAGGAAGTTGAAGGTCAATTCCAAGTTTTACGCCTTCCTCACTAAAACTTTTTGATCCAGTTTTATAATCGAAAATTGTACTTCTTGATCCATTAATAAATTGAGCGTCAGCTTTAGCAGTCAATTTAATTTTTTCAAAATCATCAAGTGGATAATCTACTACTTCTTTGACTTCTTGAATAATTCCTTGAGAACCTAATTCTTTAAATTTATCTTTATTTATTAAATAATAGTTTTCTACCCCAAGTTTAAAATAAGGTTTAACGCAATATTCTATTAAAACTTTTTCAATTTCAGTAAATCCAAACTTATTTTGCTCTAATTTTGTTTCAAATTCTTTCTCTAAATCAAAATCATCATTAAAAATATCTTGCATGATTTCATGTAAGAAATTACCAAGATTTGTATAATAAGTTGATTCAAATTCATCCACATTTAAATATTTAGATACATAGAATTTAAAAGGACAATTGCTATATTTTTCAAAATCAGTAACTGAAAGACTTTTTGTATCATTAAAGTTAAATTCCTTAAAATCACTGTTATATGATTTATATTCCATATCTTCTTTAAATAAATATTTATCTTTAAATGTGGAAAGCACTAATTTAGATGCATCAATAGTGTATAATCCTTCTTTATTAATAGGAACTTCATTATATTTCAATTTATAAATATTTATAAATTCACTATCATATAACTTATCTTGTAAATGAAGTTTTACTTTTGCAAAGATTTTAGCACCAGAGTATCTTAAAAAATTACCCATTAATCTTTTAGATAATAAAGTTTTAATACTGGAGGTATTTAAATCATAATTTACTAATTCTCTATCTAAATAAATATTATCGTCTTTATATATTTTATAAAATACATTAGATTCAAAATTAGATACATATAAATGAATATTTTCTTTAAATATTGGTTTATTAATAATATTAATCCCTTCTTTTAAAGAAATAGAAGCTATTTGAATAGATGATAATATTTCCATTAAAGATAAATATCCTTTATCAAATTCTTTAGAATCTAATTTAAAAGTAGTAATAATATTTTTAACTCTATTTAAGATATCAAAAGATAAATCACTACCTTGTGACAATTCTTTAGGGTCAAAATTAACGTTAATATTTTTGTTTTTATAGAAATTATCAATCAATTTAAAACACTCTGGATCGCTTAATAAACTTCTAGAATATTTAAAATTAGAATTAATTTTATATAAAGATGAAAATTCTTCGATTAAAAAAGGTAATGGTTTATCCATATAAATATAAATATTTTTAGGATTTATT
>CAVGUB010000084.1:0-2361 GCA_963632375.1 Phocaeicola dorei
CTAGCACAAACACTATAATCATTTCAGATTATGCGAGCATGGACTTTCCTCTAATACAAAGATGTATCAGCGATTGTATAGATCAAAAGGTATTTAAACCTTTATATATTATACTTAAATTATTTCAAAATTAAAGATAAAGGAAAAATTAATTTATTTAATAATAAAAGAAAAATCCAAGAACTTAATCTTGGACCTTAATATTTTTGTTATTATTCTCCAGCAGAATCTTTTGGAGCGTATTCATAACTAGCTTTTGATGAATTACCTCCATATGCTTTACCTTCTTTTGTTAAAAGAACTGAAACATATGATGCTTTTTCTAAATCTGAAATTGAAGCTGCTACAAAGAAATCATGAACTTTAGAACCTGCTTGATAAGAATTTGTTCCTAATTCAAAATTGAATGTAAATTGAACTGTATAAACAGTTTTTGTAACATCCTTATCGTTTTCATCTTTAGAAGTAACATCTTCTGAAGAAACTGAATATCCTGTGTAATATAAAGGATATGTTCCAAAATAACTAGCAAGTGTAATTTCTAAAACTGCTTGTTTTTTAAATGTTGAACCATCTAATGATAATGAAGTTGATGTATCTTCTTTACCAATTTTTGCTGCTGCTTCTTTAGCACTATTTAAATCTTCTAAACCTTTATAAGTTCCACTAACTCTAAATAATCCACTTAAAGTTGTATTACATTCTGTGTAGTGTGCATAGCCTGTAGCAGCTTTACTACATGAAGAAAGTAATAAACATGATGTTGCTAAAACGCATAATTTGTTTAATTTTTTCATATATTTTTTTCCTTCCCCTTATTAAACCTTAATAACTATAAGATTTTATGATTTGAAAGTCAATAGATACGCATTTATTCTTATTTATTAAACAATGAGCACAAACTATATTTAATCAAAATTAATAACCTTGAATTGTCCGAGGTTTTCAGTAACATTGTTTTTACGAAATAAGATTTTATATCAATAAATACCTAAAAAATAATATAATTAATTAAAGAGAAAGATTGGAAGAAGAAATTTTAAGGGAGTTAATTAATGATATTTTTAATAACAGGTGGTGCTGGATTTATTGGAAGCAATTTCTTAAATTTAATGGTAAATAAATATCCAAATGATACTTATATTTGTTTTGATAAATTAACATACGCTGGAAATTTAGAAAATTTAGATAAAATAAAAGATAAACCTAATTTTAAATTCATAAAAGGTAATATTAGTTCTATTAATGATGTTGAAAATGTATTTAAAACTTATAAATTAGATTATATTATTAATTTTGCAGCAGAATCTCATGTAGACCGTTCAATTGATAATCCAAATATATTTTTAAATACTAATATTATGGGAGTTGCTACATTATTAAATGCATGTATTAAATATGGAATTAAAAGATTTCATCAAGTTTCAACTGATGAAGTTTATGGAGATTTACCTTTAGATAAACCTGAACTATTATTTACTGAATCAAGTCCTTTAAAACCATCTTCTCCTTATAGTGCTTCTAAAGCTAGTGCAGATTTATTATGTTTAGCGTACCATAAAACTTATAATTTACCACTTACAATTTCAAGATGTAGCAATAACTATGGACCATATCAATATTTAGAAAAATTAATCCCTTTAATGATTGATAACGCTAAAAGCAATAAAAAACTTCCTCTTTATGGAGATGGACTTAACGTTAGAGATTGGATATATGTTGATGATCACAATCTTGCAATTGATTTAATCGTAAGAAATGCTAAAGATGGATCTATCTATAATATTGGAAGCAATAACGAAAAAAATAATCTTGAAATTGTAAAAACTATTTTAAAAGAATTAGGTAAAGATGAATCTTTAATTTCCTATGTTGCTGACCGTAAAGGACACGATAAAAGATACGCAATTGATTCAAGTAAACTTCAAAAAGAACTAGGATGGAAACCACTAACTACTTTTAATGATGGTATTAAAAAGACAATTTCTTGGTATTTAAATAATGAATTATGGATTAATAATCTAAAATCTAAATAATAAAAATTATCCTTTGCTTTTAAAAGTAAGGGACTTTTTTATCTTAATCTATTTATTCTTTCTTTTATTAATTCTTTAAATTTAACTTTTGATTCATCAGTTAATGGAGATTCATCAATTGTTTCTTCCATTATCAATTCATAACTTATCATTTTATTTATTAAATTAATACATATTTTCTTATTTATCCCAATTGATTCTCCAAATTTTAAGAAATCATTTTTGGTAATATTTTTCTTCTTTCCATTTAATGTAAGTGCAAATTCTTCTGTATCACTTGGTAAAAGTAAATTTACACATAATAAATCATAAAAAGGTGCTAATT
>CAVGUB010000084.1:2371-5073 GCA_963632375.1 Phocaeicola dorei
ATATAAGCGTATTTATCATTTAATTTTATTAACCCAAAAGGAACTGTAGGAAGTTTTACGATATTTGCAAGAGTCATCGTTACATATTCAAAAATAGCAATTTCAGGGTATTCATCTGAATCAGGTTTTAAGATATAACCAATTGGATAATTAGATAAAGTTAATCTTTTATTGCTATCTTTTGCAAATCCTAAAGATATTTTCTTTTGAACACCTTGAACTGTAAACCCACTATTAATAGAAATATCAACAAGTTTCTTTAAATCATCTTCATTTAATGAAATTTCTGGAAATTCTTCACATCCAAAAAACTTTTTAATACAAGATTTATGCCATAAATTTTCATTTATTTCTAATTCTTTATTACAACATAAGCATCTCATAACTTCTTCTCCTTAAGTGAAACATCTCCAATGGTATCTTTTGAAGTTAAAAGTAAAATTCCAAATCTATCACTAGGATTAATTTTCCAATTATTAGTAGCAACATCAAATAAAAATCCTTCTGGTATTAATCCATCAAAAAATGGAAATAATATATTTGAAATATATTCTTCTTTTCTTAAAGGTAAAGTTAAAGATACAGGAGAATTATATTTATTTAAGTAATCTTCATCATACAAAAATGAATATCCATCATCAGTTTCTTTTAAAATACCTGCAAAAATATTTCTAATATAAACTTCTGCGATTCTATTAGTCATTTTTAATCTTCCTTCTTAACTGGTCCAAGTTCATATCCAAACATCTTCAATGCTTGATTTACAGTATCCATTTTGCAACTTGTTTTCCCTTGTTCTAAATCTCTAATAAATCTAATACTTAATCCTGAAAATAACGCAAATTCTTCTTGAGTTAATCCAGCTTCTTTTCGTTTTTCTTTAACAAATTTTCCAATATTCATATATTTATTTTATATCTTATAAGATATAATTTCAATTAAATTACTAAATTTATAATAATTTTATATCCTTTAGGATATAATTTAACACAAAATATGTAATTTTCAACAAATTTATATCTTGTAGGATATAAAATATTGAATTTTTAAGCAAGAAAAAAAGGTAAATCATATAATACAATTTACCTAATTAATTGAATTTAATAAGTAACCATCTAGAATAATCACTTAATTTTTGAAGGGTTTATGCCAAGACTGAATAATTTCTTTTCGTATTTAGAACACTTTTTTAATAAGTCTAAATTATCTAAAGATTGATAATCGTTTATATTTCCGTCTTTTATAAAAGAAAGATTTTTTAATTCTTGGTTTTCTTTTAAATCTCCTACTTCCTTTTTAAGTAACTCTATTTGCTTAGATAATCTATCTATTTCCTCATCCTTCTTTTTAGATATTTCCTCGACTGCTCGATAATCATCTAAAACTAAATCAAGGAAAGAATCAACTTCGGTCATTGAATAACCTTTTTTGGTTACAGCAAACTTCTTATTTAAAATATCTTCCGTATTTAATTTAAACTTCATAACCTTCTTAATAATTATAAGGGTACTTTTTATTTTTTTCAAATAAATATTTCAAGTTTTATTAGACAAAACATCAATTTTGTAAAGAATTTCGCATGTTTAAAAAATATTTTTAAAATTTATTAAAAAATTGGATAATTTTTAAATTCACTTACATCTTGATATATAAAGGAGGTAAAAAGAAAAATAGAATATATATTTTAATATTGATATAATTTATTAGATATGAAACAAATAGATAAATTAATAAATGGATATAAAAATATAGTATTCTTAGATTTCGAAGGTAGTCAATATAGTCAAGAAATTATTGCAATTGGTGCAATTAAATGTACTTTAGACGCAAAAAACAACATTAAAGAAGTTTCTAAAGGATTTAAAGTATATTGTAAAATAAATTCACAGGTAGGAAGAATTGTTACAGAACTTACTGGAATTACTAATGAGCTCTTAAATAAGGAAGGATTAAGTTTTGAAGAAGCAATTAAAAAATTTGAAAGATATGTAGGAAAGGAAGATACCAAATTTATTCAATATGGTAATTTTGATATGCATTTATTACATAATTCTCAAGTTTTAAACAATTTAGAAAAAAACGAATTTATTCAAAGAATATATAGAAATAACATTGATTTTGGAGGAATAATCGCTCAATACATTAGAAAAGATAAAGGACACATGATTTCTTTAATTGATGCATGTAAAATTTTTAATTTAAATGTTGAAGGTGAAGAACATGATCC
Source organism: Phocaeicola dorei (assembly GCA_963632375.1). Taxonomy (GTDB): domain Bacteria; phylum Bacillota_I; class Bacilli_A; order RFN20; family CAG-826; genus Onthovivens. The sequence goes on from CAVGUB010000084.1 coordinate 4,599, forward strand.
TTTAAGTGACGCAATAAATTTAAAAAATGTATATGAAGCATTCTTAAAAGAAAAAGGAATATTACGTAAAGAATATTTAAATCATATAGCAAACTCAAATTTCCCAAATCCAATTAGAAAAGTCTTAAAAAAATTAATGAGTGATCAAAAAGTTACATTGAAAGATTTAGAAACATATATTGATGAAGAATTAAAATAAATGGAACTAAACAAATTTAACAAAGAAAATACCTATAAAAATAGAGGTATGTTTTTAGAATACTTGATTAATGAATCAAATAAATATTATTTGATGAATAATATTGGGGTAATTTACAAAAAACCTACTCCAATTCAAGTAGTAAAAATAAATAATCAAAATAAAATTATAGAAGCATATTTTAAAGAATCATCCACCAGTGATTATAATGGATTATATAAAAAGAAATACATTGATTTTGAAGCTAAGCAAACTGAATCAAATACTTCTTTTCCA
>CAVGUB010000085.1:0-13600 GCA_963632375.1 Phocaeicola dorei
AATAATTAAAAATAAATTAATTGTATTTAATATAAATAAACTTCTTTTAATTTTCATAAAATTTATCTTTTTTCTTTGACATTATTATATAACTTATAAATTAATATTAAAATATATTCTAAAAAAATGAACTATTCAAAATTTTTGAATAGTTCAAACCACCTTATTTATTCTGCTTTTAAATTCCTGGCCAATTTAACCAAAATGAACAGATAGAATAAATTACAAACAATAAATTAAATATATTTAATGAATATAATGTAATAGATGAACTTCTTTTTAATTCATTATTCTCATCTACAAAACATTTATTATTTAAAAGACATAAATAATTACATATTAATAACGCAAACATTAATAAAATATTTATTATTAAGGATGCAGGTCTTTTATTAATCATTGTATAACTTACAGCCACCAAACGATCATCCCACATTTCATTAGCGTTAATTTTAAAAAATAAACTCAATACAATTCCAATAAGTACTAATAAATTAATAGATACTAATCCAAATTTCTTTTTCATAAATCACCTCAATAATTTTAAAAATGAATAAAAACTACAATAAAGCAAATAATAGTAAATACAATACCTACAATATTCAATGTCAATAATGTAATAAATGTATTTCTATTTAATTCATTTTCGTTTTTATAAAATAATTTATTATTGGATATAATTAAAAAATTAATAATTAACAGAGCAAATGCTAATAATAAATCAAGGCTTGTACAAACTGGTAATTTATTATAAATATTAATAGTTGTAGCGTCGTCACTAACTCCAATTGGTTCAGAAACAATAAGTGTAATAATAATAAATAACCAATTTAAAGTATTAATTGTTAATAAACTCTTTTTCATTTTTATACGTTCTCTCCACAAATTGATTGATTAATTACTTCATAATCTATTGTTGAATAAGTCATTGTAAGTGAAGATAAAGAAGCTAAAATTAAACTTAAATTATACATTTTTTAATATCTCCTTTTTCTATATACTACTCTTTACAAATTTGAAAGGCAATAAAAATATACATTTGTTAATGATATTATACTTTTTCTTTAAAAAGTTCAATATTGAACAAAATGACAATTTAGTTCAATAAAAAACTCACCTGTTTTACAAGTGAGTAATTTTATTATTATTATTTCTTTAAATCGTTAAATTCTTTAGCAATCTTAGCACCAAGTAATGCATTTGATAAAATTAATGCAATATTTGTTTCTAATGATTTACCATTAGTTAATTCTACAATCTTAGAAAGTAAGAATGGAGTTTCATCTTTTCCTTTAACTCCTTTTTCTTCCATTTCTTTAATTGCTTCATCAATAACTTTATTAATTTTTTCTTCTGGTAAAGAATATTCTTCACTAACTGGGTTAGTAATTAAAACTCCACCATCTAAATGATTATCTCTTTTAGCTTTAACAATTTCAGCAACTTCTAAAGGAGTTTTGCAATTGTAATCAATCTTATATTTACTAGTACGTGTAAAGAATGCAGGTAAACATTCAGTATTATATCCTAAAACTGGAACACCTTTAGTTTCTAAAATTTCCATTGTTAATCCTAAATCTAAGATTGCTTTAGGACCTGCACAGATAACACTAACACTAGTTTTACCTAATTCTTCTAAATCTGCTGAAATATCAAATGTTTCATTAGCTTTCTTATGAGCTCCACCAATTCCACCAGTAACAAAGAATTCAATACCTGCTTGATTTGCAAGAATCATAGTAGCAGCAACAGTTGTTGCACCCCATAACTTTTTAGCGTATACAATTGGAAGATCTCTTCTTGAACATTTGATAATTCCTTTTCTTTTACCAAATTCTTCAATTTCTTCTTCACTCATTCCAATGACAGCTTCACCTTCAATAATACCAATTGTAGCAGGTACAGCTCCACCTTCTCTAATTTTTGCTTCAACTGCTAATGCACATTCAACATTTTTTGGATAAGGCATACCATGACTAATAATTGTAGATTCAAGTGCTACAACAGGTAATCCTTTCTTTAATGCTTCTTCAACATTTTTTCCTAATCTCATACTTTTTAAAACTCCTTTACTTATAAATTAAAAGTACTCTATCATTATACAAAAAACAAGTTCATTTTTTCTATATCCAATAAGATAATTAAGATTATCTTTACGATATTTATATAAAGAAATTAAATCTCCTTTATATACTTGTTTGACATATTCAATTTGGAATCTTTTTACAATTTCATCTTCTTTAGGTTCATAAACATCAATATAAAAATCTAAACTTCTAGTGTTATTAAGATGTTTATTATGATCACACATTGATTGAGATATCATCACATCCTTACAGTAATCTAATTCTTTTATATCAATATTTGGTAATTTTTTAATTCTAAAATCAAAAACATCTTTTAAATCATCATTTTCTAATTCTTTAAAATTATCCATGACTACTTCTTTTGTTTTAGTGTTATAAATCATCCAAATACTTTTACCTTTAATGATTTCTTCATTATTTTCATCATAAAATATGTAATTTCTTGGATATTCTACAAATTTATTTTTAGTAGGATATGTCATTACTTTTAAAGTATCTGGATTTTGAACAGGTTTAATTACTTCAAAATAATTTCTAACAACTACCCAAATTAAATCTTTTTTAATGAAATCATTAAATCCAATTCCAAGGCTATCTGCGTGTTTACTTGCAACAAGTTGAGCAAAATCTAGAATAGATGATGGTTTTAAATAATCATTACTATCTAAATCATTAATAGTAACAGTTACAACTTTTGTTAAACTAGACATTATAAAGCCCAATCTCCATCTTTAAAGATAATGTGTTCTTTTCCATCAACATCAATACCTTTAATAGACATATCTTTTGTACCAATCATAAAATCAACATGGATATTTGACTTGTTAATTCCTTTTTCTGCAAGTTCTTCTAATGAATATTTTTCATAATCAGGGTAAAGATTACTAAATCCCATACCTAACGCTAAATGGCATGATGCATTTTCATCATATAAAGTATTTAAAAATACTGTATTTAATAATGAAATTGGAGAATGATATCCAATTAATGCACATTCACCTAAGTAGCATGATGTTTCATCAGCTTCAATAATTGATTTTAAAATATCTTCACCTTTTTTAGCGTGCCATTCAACAGCTTTACCATTTTCAAATCTAATAGAAAAATCTTCAATTAAATTTCCATTATATGATAATGGTTTTGAAGAATATACAATACCTTCTGCTTTTCCTTTAATTGGAGTAGTAAAAATTTCTTCACTAGGAATGTTTGGATTAAAATATACTTTCTTTTTACCAGCAGTATATTCTCCTCCACCTTCCCATTTAACTTCTGGATTAAGTTCTAAAGAGAAATCAGTTCCATTACTTGATTTATAAATTAATTTCTTTAATTTTAAAGAATTTAATTTATTACTTCTTTCAGTTAAATTCTTATCATGTTCATCCCAATTTTTATTTGGATCTGTATCTTTTGTAACTCTTGAAACATATAAAATTTCTTCTAAAAGTTTATTATATGCATCTTTTGGTTTCATATCTGGATGAACTTCTTTAGCCCATTCAATAGAAGGATATCCTGCAATAACCCATTGATATTTATCATCCATTTGATCTCTAAATTTACGAACTTCACTTCTTAAAATTTTAGAACATTCACTCATCTTTTTAGGATCTAAATCTTTTAAAGCATCTGGAGCGTCACTTTCAATATAGATATAGACAGGAAGATTTTTAATATAGTATCTATATTCTTCCTCTTCATAACTTGTTAAATGTGATAAAGTTTCTTCTTTTTGGTATTTATAATGAAGTTTTGTTAATTCATCATCACTCCATTTAACTACTACTTTTTTAGCACCTCTTTTGTAACATGCTTCTACAAGTAAAACGATAAATTCATATGCATTAATGCTTGCTCTAATTACAACTTCTTGTCCTTTTTGGATATTAGCACCAGTTTTTGCAATTAAAGAAGCATATTTTTTAAGTAAATTTTTATTCTTCATTTTTCTTTTCAACTCCAGTTAATTCTAAAAAGTGAGGTAAAGTTTTACACCAATCACAGAAAACATGCCATTCATCTAATTTATGGAATTTTCTTTGATTATAAATTGTCTTTAATTGTTGATAATTTGTAACCATTGTAGCACCTAAACAGAATCCACATGGTAGGGAAGCAACAAGTTCTCTCCATTTTAATTTCTTTTCTTCTTTGTTTTCTTCAGGAATTGCATTATATTCATCTTTTAATCTATTTAAAATAGCTAAAACTTCTTTATTAGTGTCTTTAACACATTGACTTTCTAAATCAAATTTTAATAAACAATGCATTGTTGATTGAGAAGAAACGAATTCAAAGAAATGATATCTTTGAGCTTGTTTCCACCAATAAAGTGGTGCAGTAACATCAAATTCAACAACAATTCCTTTTAAATAGTTGTCATGTCCTTCTCCACTTCTTGCACTTCCTAAAACACTTCCTCTTTTTAAATCTTTTTCGCTAACTTCACTTCTATCGAATTGAGTACGCATTGGATTACCACTTGCTTTTAAAGCAAAATCTAATCCATAAACTTCATATTTTCCTACATTAAAATCCATAACTATCTATATAACTCCATTAAATTCTTTAATAATTGTAAACGAGTAAGTAACCCTACTCCTTTTGGGACAGGTGATTGGAAAGCAACATCTAAATTTCTTTCTAAATCTCCAATTAATTTTCCGTTTTCGTCTCTATTAATACCAACATCAATTAAATAAGCACTCTTTTTAAGATTATCTTTTGATGTAATTGTATTAACTTTACCAACTGCAGACACAATTAAATCTGCGTGAGCAAGGTAAAATTCTCTATCTTCTAAAGAAGTTTTAGAATGTAAAATTGTAACATTCATATCTTCTTTTAATAAAAGATCATGCATAGGTTTTCCAACAATATTACTTCTTCCTAAAACTACAGCATTTTTACCTTTAAAATCAAAATTATTATCTTTTAAATAATTTAAGATTCCTTTTGGGGTAGCAGGATCTACTTTACTATACGCATTAAATCCATCTGCGTCTTTTAAAGGTGAAATTGCTCTTTTGACTTTTTCTTCACTAATACCTTTTGGTAAAGGAAGTTGAACAATGATACCAGTTACTTCATCATCATTATTTAATTCTTCAATAAAACTTAATAATTTTTCTTCACTAGTATCAATATCAAAAGAATAATGTTTATAAAGTAAACCTACTTCTTCTAAATCTTTGATTTTACCTTTTACATATGTATTACTTGCATCATTTTGATTAATTTGAACGATTGCAAGTAATGGTTTTTTACGTAATCCTTCTACTTCTTTTTTAAGTTTTTCTTTTTCAAGTTCAACATATTTTGTAATTTCTATCATATTTATCCTTTTATTTCTAAATATCCGTTTTCTTTTCTAACGATTACTTTTTTATCTTTAATTCCATATTCAAGTGCTTCATTAATCGCTTCATCAATCTTTTTAGTTTTAACTTTAAATCCAAAAAGTTTGGAAACTTCTTTCTTTAATGCGTTTTCTTCAATTGAAATTTCATTAATAATAACATCTTTAATCGCTACTAAGATCTCTTCTTTAGGAATTTCTTCTATTTTTCTATCTCCAAGAGTTCGGTAGATTGTTAAGTTATTTTTACTTTCAGAATCTTTGAAATAGAAAGGTAATCCATAAGAATAAGATATATAATTTTGTATCTTGTTGATTAAATTTTCAACAACTTCTGTATTCATTTTATTCTTTCTTGCAACTTGGAATGTTTCAAATACTCTTTTCATTAAAGTAGATTTTGCAATAGGAGATTCAACTTCAATAATTTCTTTAATAATATTGAATATTGCTTGACGATTTCTACTATCTAATAATTGATTTTCAGTATATGGTTTTTTAACATTCCTAAAAGTGTAAGGCTTTTGATGTGATACAACTTTTCTTTCTTCTTTAATAAAATTAATTTCATCAAATTTTGGAGATTCAATCACTTCTTTTTTAGAATTTTTTAATGATTCTTCTATTTTTTCTACTATTTTATCAATTACTTTTTTAGGAGAATCATAATAATCTAATGCCCAAATCATTAAAATATTCCAACCCTTTGATTTTAAAACATTAAATTCAATAATATTTCTATCCTTACTAGATAATTGATTACTATAAGAATAAGAATCAATAATAATACCTAAAATATAACTATCTTTAGTAATTGGATTTAAAATTCCAATATCAATTTTAAATTTAGAATCTCCTAAATGGAGTTTTGATTCATATCCTCTTTCTTTTAAATCTTTAGCAATGTAATATTCAATGCCATTTTTAATTAAAGATGATGAATTAACTTGTGATACTAAAGCTTTCATTCCATTTTCAGCATATTCTAAGAAACTCTTTAAATATTTAACACCTTCACTGTTAGTTTTATTTAAATCAATATCAGAATATGAAATTGAAGAGAATATAATCATTTCTGCTCTACTTCTCGTTATAGCAACATTAAGTCTACGATATCCTCCAGTATTGTTAATTGGTCCAAAGTTATGTAAAAATCTACCATTTTTATTTTTACCATAACAAATAGAAAGTAAGATAACATCCCTTTCATCTCCTTGAACATTTTCAAGGTTTTTAACGAAAATTTCTTCTTTTAACGCTTTAACTTTATCGTATAAAGTACTATCTTTTTCCATTCTTTCGTCTAACAAATCTTGAATTAATTCCATTTGTCTTACTGAGAAAGTAATGATACCAAAAGTAAGATTTTCTGGATTATTTTTAATTCTTTCTACTAAATAATTGATTAATTCATTAGCTTCTTCTTTATTAGTAGCACTCTTACCACTATCATAAATTCCATTAACTTTATTAAATTTAATCTTACTATTTAAATCATTAGGAGATGGGAAAGTATACATTGTATTGTCATAGAATTTATTATTAGAGAATGCAATTAATGATTCATCTTTACTTCTATAATGGAATAATAATCTATTCACTGGGAAAGAAAGTGACATTGCATCATCAAGTAAACTTTCTAAATCAAGTAATTCTAAATCTTCTCCTTCATCATTTATTTGTTTATCAAAGAAACTTGTTGGAGGGAGTTGCTTATCATCTCCTGCAATAACAAAAGAATCTGCTCTTCCAATAACACTAATTGATTCACTTAAATTAAGTTGACTTGCTTCATCAAAAATAACAATATCAAAGTGATATTTAGATGGATCTAAATATTTAACACAACTTAAAGGAGATACTAAAATACATGGAGTAAGTCTTAAAATTGTTTCTTTCGCGTCACTAAAAAGTCTTCTTAAAGTTAAACCTCTTCCATTATTTTTAATCGCTTTTTTAATCATTCCAACTTCACTTGAAGATACATTTGATGAATAAGATGAAGGTACATTTTTAGAAAGTCTTGACACAACTTCTTTAATAACTTCTTCTTTATATTTATTATCAACTTTTCTAAATTCTTCAATTAAAGTATCAATATTTAACCCAATAAATGAATCTAATTTATTCTCTTTAATTAATTTATCAACGATAGTTTTATATAAACATTTATTAAATACTTTAAATTCTTCTTCAAAATCAAGTCTATTCTCTAAATAACTTTCGTATATTCCTTTAACTCCAATACTTTCTAATTCTTTAAAGATATTGATTAAGTTACTCCATTCATTGATTAAATCAATGTAGTTATAAACTCCTCTTAATGATTTTAAAAGATTCATTAAGTAGTTAGATTTATCAATATTTGATAAAGTAAATTTATATTTAGAGATTAATGTATTTAATAATTTATTTAAATCTTTATATAAAGATTTATAATCACTAATCATCTTACGAGATTCTCCAATATTAGAGAATTCTTTGATGTATTTTGCAATGATAAATGAATCAAGGTTTTGAGTTTCAATTTCTTTTAAATATTTATTAACTTCTAAAGTATTATTTAATTTATTTAAAATAATATCTAAATCTTTATCTTCATATTCTTCTTTAATAATACTTTCAATAATTAAAGAATTCTTCTTCATTCTTAAGTGTTCTTTCTTTAAATCAATTAAATAATTAATCTTTTCAAGTAAGTTTTTCTTAGAAATACTTTTTGGAGTAATAGCGTATCCCCTTAATTCTTTTAAGATTTTTCTAGTTTCATTCCATTTTTTAATAAAGAAGAATGATTCTTTTTGTTCGTATCTAAATCTTAAATCTTCTACATTAGAATCAATAACTTTAATATTAAATTCTTGTTCCAATTTCTTCTCTTTTTCTAAGACTTCTTTTTGATATTTAATCAAATTAATAACTTTATTAATTTGATCATTACTATTTGTAAGTAGTAATAAATCAAAATAAATTGGATTAGATTCTAAATAATCAAATAAAGAATATAAATTATTAATTGTAGAATCACTTAAAGAATCAATCTTTAATGATTTATTTAATTTTCTTGAAATAGAATCAAAATTCTCTAACTTTTTAATTGTATCAAATAAAGTACCACTTAAACTTTCTTTAATTTCTTTTGAGTAAGTATCAAGTAATACTACTTTAAAAGGAAAATCTTCTTTAAATTTATTAAAAACTGGAGAGAAATTCTTTGCTTTCATAAATAAAGAAGCGATAGTTTCGTATTTAGCGTTATTAAAATTATTGATTAAATCTTCACTTAATTTAATCTCACCTGTTACTTCTTTATATTTAGAATAATTTACTAATGCATCATATAAAGATAAGTAATAATTATGTGGAGAATGGATTTTTTCTACAAGATCCGTTAATTCTTCATTAATTAAATCATAAGTATCACTAATTTTAGAGAAATCTTCACTTTGAGATATTTCTCCAATTTCTAATACTTTTTCAAATGTTTTTAATACTTCTTTTTTATCTTGTTTATTACTATGAAGTTCTAAACAGAAAGGATCTACTCTTAAAGTTTTAAGTCTTGAATAAACAACATCTAAAGCAGCTTTTTTCTCACTACAAAATAAAACTCTTTTACCTTCAAATAAAGAATTTACAATAATATTTGCAATCGTTTGGCTTTTTCCTGTGCCAGGTGGGCCAATTAAAACATATGATTTTTTGTTAGATGAATCAATAACTGCTTTAATTTGAGAAGAATCACTACTTAATGGAATACAATAATTTTTAATAGAAATATCTTTATCAATATTAACTTCAGTGTTTTCACTCATTAAAGATTCATCTTTATATCCATTAACGAATGATTTTACTAAAGGATTTTGAAGTAAAATATCTTTTCGATTATTTAATTCATCCCACATAATGAACTTATTAAATGAGAATCTTCCTAAAAATGCAGCTTCTTGGATTTTAAATCCTTCATCAATAACATTTTTTCTAATAGTATTAAAAACCTTATTTAAATCTACTGATTCCTCGTTATTTTTTAATGGTAATTCATTTAAAAAATCAATATCAATATTAAATTCATCTTTTAAATACGCTAAAAGAGTAGTATTAAGTAAAGGTTCTTGATCTCTTCTTCTTAAAGAATAACTCTTACCATTTCTTTTAATTAATTCTACTGGATATAAAATAATTGGAGCGTAATTGCATTTTTTACTAACTTCACTAGTTTTATATTCTAAAACTCCAACTGCAATATAAAGAGTATTTGATCCACTTTCTTCTAAATCACTCTTACTTTTTCTATATAAAGTTGGAATACTTGAATTAAATTCTTTAGAATCAAGTAATACTTCTAATCTTTTTTGGGAATAGTTATCATTTTCAATATCAATTAAGATTTCATTATCTAAATCAATTAATTCTTTTTTAACGGATGATAAATCCTTAAAATTTCCATTATCAATTAACAATAAATCATCATCATTTGAATATAAATAATCACTTAATCTGTAGATATCACGAGTTAAAAGTTGGATATTATTAGATCCAATTTTCATATTAATAAGCTTATTTTGTAAACTTAAATCTAATAATTTCTTCTTCCAAATATAGAATTTATCTTTAGATACACTTTCTTTTTGAATATCTTGATTGATTTCATTTACATTGATATCTGGCATCTTATTAACTTCAATATCAATTTCTTCATCTTTTGATTCTTCATCTATTGATAAAGGAAGATATCTATTAAGTCTTGATCTATGGATATCAAGTGCTAAGAACGTATCTTTATTTTCTTTTAATTCTTTTAAAGCGTATTCATTTGAATCATTAAAATCTCTTTTTAAAGTAATTAAAGCAGGTTCAAGTACCATCATTTTAGAAATAGATTTTAAAGAATAAGTATATATTAAATTTTGATTATCACTTAAAGAAGTAGGTAATGATTCATTATCTAAAAATACTCCAATAAATGAATGATTTTTCATTAAAATTAATACTGAATTTAATCCAATATATTCTAATGCACTTAAAAATAATAAAGATAATTCTAAAGAAGTAACTTTTTTAGATTTAATAATTTCTTTTGGAAATTTAATTCTTTCATTTTTTAAGAAAGTAGCACTATTAGAATAATTTAAATCTAATTTATATAAAGCATAATAAATACTTTCAATTTGTTTGATTACTTCATTAATATCATTAGATAAATATCCTGTAAAATCTTTTTGATCACTAATCTTTAATAATTCTTTTTTAGATTTGCATACTAAATGTTTAATGTATTTATCATTTGGATTAATAAAACTTACTAAAGATTCATATGGTAAAACATCTTGAGAGAATAAATTAATTGGATATACATTAATATTCTTATAAGAGTATCCAAAAAGAGAAGAAAATTTATCAAAAACTTCAATTGTTAAAGTAAGTGATGTAATTTCTTCTATCTTCTTTAATTTTTCTACATCTACTACCATATCGAAATCATCGATTTCGATAGTTTCTTTACTATTAATTAAAGAAATATGAATATCTTTAAATTTAATTAAATTATTCTCTAAAGATATTTTAATTCTTAAATCATCATAACTTTTATCATCTTTATTTAATATTTTTATCGAATTAATCAAATGATTATTCGACAAAAATAAGGAATATGAGAAAATTGATGAGATATCCGAAGTTAATAAAAAAGTATTATTAAAAAGTCCATTATTCATATCCATTATTATACTTTATCCAAGGATTTTTTTACATAAAAAGGGTAAGAAATTTAATATTTCCTACCCAATAAATTAGTTTTCAAAATTAACATTTATAAAAATAACTTTTCTTTCATAGCAATTAGTAACATCTTCTCCATCTTTATTTACGATTTTACTAATAATTGCCATGTAACGATTTTCACCTAATGGTGTTTCTTCGATATCATTTAAAATAGTAAACTCTGTAATTTCATCACCATCTACCATTCCACTTGAATACGTATGAAAACTTAACTTATTCCCATTAAGTTGACTTAAACTTGCACTAAAACCAAAACCAGCAACGTTCATTTCTTTTGGTAAAATTGTAATTTTACCGTAAAGTTTTAAAATTGTATAAACATTTTCATCAATTAAGTTGCCATTATTATCATAAACAAAGGAATTAAATGTATTGTCATATGTTCCAACTCTCATATAGCCATTTCCAAAAATAGAACGAACAGTTACACTACCAATATTACTATCAATATTTAAATAGTCAAAGTTATGATATTTACCATCATAAGTAAAAGTTTTTGATGAACTTGATAATAAAACATCGTAATCTAGGGCATCTGTTCCATTGCTTGGAACTAAAGGATCAATATTATCAGCAACCGTAAATTCAAAATTTACCCATCCTTTTCCATCAATATAAACTTGGCAAATAGCATGAGCTTTTTTGCTAGTTACGTCATAAGTTTTAATTTCGCCCCCACCAGTTGAATAACCAGTTATCATACGTGCACTATATCCTAATGTTCTAAAAACTAGTGTTCCAAAAGTTGCAAAATAATCACATTTACCAATTTTTGTATCCCTTAAGAATGAAACAAAAGGATGTTCTTTATCTTTAGCAGTTATGTTTTTAGGTTGTGTTGAATACTTAAAATATTTTTTAATATGTTTAATTAAATTTAAAGCAATTTCTTTAATTGAATCTCCATTTAATGAATATTCTTCAATATAATTTTTTAAGAAATTAAGTGTATAATCGTCAATACCATTATAATTTGCTTTAACATACTTTCTATAATCTGCCTCAGCTTCTTTAAATGATGCACTTGTAGATAGATTATTTAATAAATCAGGATTTTTTAAATAATCATAATGTAATCCAGATACATCATAAATAGGATTATATAAATCACTAATTTGTATTAAAGTATCCTTTTTTTGTTTTCTATCAAATTTAGGATAATTCAAATATATATCACTAGTTCTCTCTCTACTTTCTGGAAGAATAATTGTTCCTTCAGCTTTATTAGTTAATGAACCTAGTAAATAATTTATATATTCTTCAGGATTATAATCATTTTTAATTGTATATCCTTCAATTTTGTCATAAGTTTTACCGTTATAATATCCAAAATTAACTTTTTCTGTTAAGAAGACTTGACCTTTAGTTTTAGCGTCATAATAAAATAAATGAACTTCTTGATCAGAATCTTCATCTTCTTCTTGATCACTTGAATCACCTGAGTCTCCTGAATCAGAACCACCAGAACCTGAACCTCCTGATCCAGAACCTGAACCTCCTGATCCTCCATCACCGCTTGATTCTTTAACAATAAAAATCGTTCCTGGAATTTCTTCAATAGAATAGCAACTAGATACATCGCCTAAAACGTTATTTCTAATGGTAAATTCTAAATAATTTTCGTATTTACCAAGATCTTTGTATTTAGGATAATTTGAAATTTCTATTGTTTCTCCTTCTAAAAGTTCACCGCTTGTTATTTCATAATCAAGACAATATTTATATTTTCCATCATAAACATATTCTGCAGAAGTAACTTCAATTGTAAGAGGAATTTTAGTGACTTCAAAACCATTTTTATATTTGATTGTTAGTTCATAATTTTTAGTAACATCATTTCTGCTATTATCTAAAATTTTAACATCCACTTCGTGATCTTTATATACATTTGCAAATGCATACTTTGTTTCTGTATTTAAAGAAACAAAGTGACCATCAAGTAAATTAGATGATTCAGAACTAAGATTATCATTCCACTCAGCGTTATATTCCTTATCAAAACAATAAACTTCAACGTTAGCTTTTCTAGGAGTAATTGTATATTCACCAGGAATGATAGTAATATCATAATTTGAAGTTACATCCTTATTATCTTTAGAAATAATATAGTAATCACCTTTATTTTCATAAGTTCCAACTTCATCTTTATAAGGAGTAAAAATTTTAAATGTATCTCCATTAACTAAACTACCATTATTAATTTTAAAAGAAGCTTCAAATATATTACTTGTTGCATCATATTCTCTTTTAAAATTTAAAGTTTCAATAGTAATTGGTCTTTTATTAATAGTTAAATATGGATTTGAGGAGTAACTAATTTTATATAAATTTGTTACATCAACATTATTTTTATTAATAATTTTTAAAG
>CAVGUB010000086.1:0-2277 GCA_963632375.1 Phocaeicola dorei
GAAAGATTAATCTTCAAAGTATTTTAATTCTTCATTTAATAAATTCTTTAAAGTGTTGTATTTATTAATATAAGTTAAAGATGAAGAATATTTTGATAATAATTTATTATTTTTAATAAATAAATCATCATAATATGCATATGTTTTTTCTAATTCATCAAGTTTAGCAGTTATTTTTTCTTTTCTATTAAGTTTATAGATATTTTCTTCTAAAATAATTTTATCAATTGACGCATTAGCTTTCTTATCTGCACTTAAAATAACATTACTAATTAATGAATGATATTCACTTTTAATGGATGATTTATAAGAAGTTTCACTTAATAAATCAAGTAAATCCATTAAAGATTCTAAGTTATCGTTATCATTAAACATTAATAAATCACTTAAAGTAGTAATATAAGTTAAATCAGTATCAATATTTTTTAAAGATTTTGAAATATTGATTAAATATGAAGAAAAAATATCCTTAAAAGGTTCTGATAAATCTGATTTATTTTCCTTTTGGAAGGTTGATGATTCTTTAAAATTCTTATAAAGGGAGTAAGAAAGATATTTTATAGAATCAGATTCATTCATATCACTACTTGAAGTGATTTTTGTATCTTCATTAATGACTACTTGGTCATTAACTAATACCTTAAATAAAGATTGAATAAATGAGTGGGTATCGTTTAAAGTAGGAGAAGTAATTTTTAAATAGTTATCTTTTAATTCAGTTATTTCTTTTTCTACTTCGTTAATCTTGCTATTAAAGAATGTTTCAATATTACTAATGAATTTAGAATAATTTGATTCAATTCCTTCTTTAGCTTTACTTTCAATGTTATCTTTTAAATAATCACTATAATGGTTATTTCCATTATATAAATTAAAATATGTTTCAATATTTTTTAATTGTGCTTTGTTAGATGTAGGAGTTTGATTAAATGCGTCTTTTAAAGTATTAACGTCATTTAAAATTTCGTTATAATCTTTTAAATATCCATAACTTCCATTATCTTTAACTTCAAGTAATTCATATCCATTACATGAATTGAAATTACTAACTTTTTTAAAGTCTGAATATGAAAGGGATGTTACTTCATCAATTAATTTTTGGAATGTAACTTTATAATCATCACTAATTTGATAATTAGTGTATCCAAGATATAAGTTATCTACTTTTTCTACAATAGATTTTGAATATAAATATTCTTCTTCTAAGTTATTAGATGGATCAATTGAAGATTCATTATCTTCACTTCCAATTAAATTTAAATTAATTAATGGAGATGCTTTATCTTTAACTCCAATATTAAATTTAATTGAAGAAGTTGTAGCTTCTAATACAAAAGAATCTAAAGGAAGAAGGGTAGTGCCTTCACTTAATGTGATTCCTAAAGAAGAATTATTAATTAAATCAACGATTACGTCATTAACAAAATAAGTTAAATTATTAACGCCATCTTCTTTTAATTTATAATTAAATCCATCACTTAAGAAAGTTAAAGTAGAAGATGTAAAGATTTTATTCATTAATTCAATATCTAAAGTAATTCCATTTAATACTTTAAAAATTGATTCAAATGTACCTTTAAAATCAAAATTTTTATAATCTTCATTATTAATCTTATCTCCAATTTCATTAATAATTGCTTTGATATCAATTCTGGATACATTAATCATTTCTCGCGTTGCATTTTTAATTGCAATTGCATTACTTCTAGATGGTTTTTCTCCTGTAAAAGAAGATAAAGAAGCATAAAGCATACCATCTCCTAAATAATAAATATCAAAATCAGAGATATTATCTTGAATTTTAGTGTATTTAAAATCACTAAAAAGAGAAGGTAATAATTTTTGAGTGACAATAGAAGAAGTAAAATTATTTTCGTCACTATATAAATCTAAATTAATATGGAATTTAAAAGATTTATAAAAGTCAGTTTTACTAGCGTTTGTAGCACTTTGATATGAAAAAGTGATATTTGAAGTTAATAAAGATACACTAATTGGTTCCATTCCATCAATTAATGAAATTGGTAAGTTAGTGTCGATATAACCTGTATATGTTTTAATATCTCCATAAATTGGATCTTCTTTTTTGGTATCATCTGCATCATCTTTTTTTGGATCATCACTTTTATTTTTATCACAATTACAAGAAGAACAACTTGCAAGTGCTCCTAATGATAAAATACTTGATAATACTAATAGAATCTTTTTATTTTTCATAATTTAACCTCTATTTAATTAATTTTTGATAAGTTGAAGTAATTTCACTTGGAACTTCAC
>CAVGUB010000086.1:2901-11341 GCA_963632375.1 Phocaeicola dorei
TTTTAGATTTATATTTATTATCTAAATCTAGATAAAAATTATATATTTCAAGTAATGCTTTATCGCTACTTTCTGCAACAATTTTATCCATTCTTTCTTTTAAAGAAGCTATAGGGGAGGAATATTCTTTATTATTAATTAAATTAAATGTAGTAGTAAACTCCCCTTTAAAAGTAAGTTTAGAAATACTAAATTCTTCATATCTAGTGATTTTTTCAATTGAATTATTAGATTTAGAATAATAAATTGTAAAATATACATCATTAACTGAATATGAAGAAGAATCAGCAAGAGATGAGAAATATTCTAAATATCTATTCATAACTGGTTTAAATGCATCAATAGAAACATATTCATCACCTTTTTTAGTATTTTCAATATTTAAATGGTAAGTTAATTCATATAT
The DNA here is from genome assembly GCA_963632375.1 of Phocaeicola dorei. Lineage (GTDB taxonomy): Bacteria > Bacillota_I > Bacilli_A > RFN20 > CAG-826 > Onthovivens. The sequence continues at coordinate 3,308 of CAVGUB010000086.1, forward strand.
ATCTCCATTTTCTTTTTTACTAGTACTACTAAATGATTTAGATTCTTCATTTTCATTAATAATATAAGGAGTAATTGATTTTAAAGTATTACCATATATATTTGTATAATCTTCTAAAGAATTATATTCTAATGCAGAATAATTTAATCCTTGTACTAAAGTAGTATCATCTAATGAATCAGTAGAAGTATTTCCAAAAGTAGAAGTTTCATAATCTTCATATCTTAATGATGCTTCATTTACGTTATACATTGAAGATGATGCTTTAAAAGTTTCTTCTTCATAGAATGATTTATAATTCTTTAAAAATCTAGAATAATAGTCTGGTCCAATACCTTTATTTGTAGATTTAATAGATCCAGTAGTAATTTTTTCATAATCAACATAGTTAGAATTATAAGTGGAATTTAAAACTTTATAAGCTTTAACTTCGTTGTCTAAGCCTATTTCGTTAATAATTTCTTGGTTTTCTTTATTGCTACAACTTGTTAAAAATAAACAAAGTTGAAAAATTACTAAAAATTCTCTTTTCATAAATACGTATAAATAATACATACTTATTTTTTCAAATTCAAGCAAAAATATCGAAACTTTTTATTTCTAAATACTTAATACTATGGTATCTAGTTTTTAAAACTAAAAATATTTTAATTAACAAAAAGCATTATTTTATCAATTATTTGAAAATAAAATCTCGTAAAAAATATGTTTATTAAATTTAATTCCTGTGTTATGATTATTTTAGAAATTTTAAATAATCTTCGCATAATTAGGAGGAAAAGATAATGAGTTTCAAACCAGAAATGATACGAAACGTCGCTATCCTTGGTCACCAAAGTAGTGGTAAAACAAGTTTAGTAGAAGCTTTATATCAAATGGCCACTAATGGAGAAAGTAAAGGAATTGTGGAAAGAGGCAATACCATTAGTGACTATTTAAAAGAAGAACAAGATAAATTAAGTTCTATTAATGCCTCAGTAATTCCACTTGATTATAAGGACTATAGAATTAACCTTATAGATCTTCCAGGAAATGATGATTTCGTTGGAGAAGCTATAGGAGTTTTAAAAGTTGTTAAAGGTGCTATTTTAGTAATTGATGCTCAAGCAGGAATTGAACAAGGCACCATTAAACATTTTAAAATGTTAAAAAAGAGAAATATTCCTACATTCATTTTTGTTAATAAAATGGATAAAGAGAATATTGATTTTGATAATTTATTAAATGAAATTAGAGAAAAATTTGGTAAAAAAGTTGTTCCATTCTGTTATCCTTTAGGACATGGTGATAATTTTGATGGATTTGCTAATGTTATTGAACTTAAAGCAAGAATCTTTGATGGTAAAAAATGTAATGATAGTGAAATTTATGAAGATAAAAAAGCTATCGTTATGGAATATAACAACATGATTACTGAAGCAGTTGCTTCAAGTAGTGATGAACTTTTAGATAAATTCTTTGCAGGTGAACATTTAACTCAAGAAGAAATTAGAAAAGGTTTAAGACAAGGTGTACTTGATGGTGAAATTGATCCAATTGTTGTAGGTAGTGCTATTAAAAATATCGGATGTAATACATTACTTAAAATGATTGTTGATTATTTACCTGCTCCAAACGATTTAAAACCTTATGTAGGACATGATGAAAAAGGTAATGAAGTTGTAAGAAAAACAACAAGTGAAGAACCATTCTCAGCATATTGTTTTAAAACAATTGTAGATTTATATAGTGGCACTATTAATTTAATCAAAGTTTGTAGTGGTAAACTTAAACTTGGAGATGAAATTTATTCTCCTAACACTGGAAATGTCGAAAAAGTTTCTTCAATGTTCTATCTTTGTGGTAAAAAACAAATCCCAGTTGAAGAAGTTGAAGCAGGAAATATTGTTGCAATTAATAAACTTGATGATATTAAAACTGGATTTACATTATGTGATCCAAAGAACGTAATTGAATATTCAAAAGTTAAATATCCAACAGCAGTTTATTTTAAAGCAATTGAACTTGTTAATAAAAAAGATGAAGATAAATTATCATCTACATTACAAAAATTGCAAGCAGAAGATCCAACAATTGAAGTAAAACGTAATAAAGAAACAAAACAACTTTTACTTGGTGGACTTGGAAATTTCCATTTATCTTATATTTTAGAAAAATTAAAGAATACTTATAAAATTGAATGTTCTACAAGTGCTCCAAAAGTTGTTTATAGAGAATCAATTAGAGGAAAAGCAGAAGCTACTGGAAAATACATTAAACAATCAGGTGGAAGTGGATTCTATGGAGTTGTTGTAATGGATTTTGAACCAAGTGAAGAATCAAAATTTGAAGAAACTGTCTTTGGAGGAAGTGTTCCTAAAAATTATTTCCCTGCTGTTGAAAAAGGATTCTTTGAAGCATTACAATCAGGTTTACTTGCAGGATTCCCAGTTATTGGAGTTAAAGCTACTTTAAAAGATGGTAAATATCATCCAGTTGATAGTAACGAAATGGCATTTAAAATGGCAGCAATTCTTGCATTTAAAGAAGCTTATATGAACTGCAAACCTATTATTTTAGAACCAATTATGAAAATTACTATTAATGTTGAAAATAAATATATTGGAGATGTTATCAGTGATTTAAACACAAGACGTGCTAAAAATATCTTAATGGAAGAAGAAGATAATGAATCTCAAAAGATTATCGCTTCAATTCCAGAAAGTGAAATTAATGATTATAACGCTAAGTTAAAATCAATTACACAAGGTAGTGGATTCTTTAATAGAGAATTTGAAGATTATGAAGAAGTACCTTCTAATTTAAAAGATAAAATTATTAGAGAAAATTCATTAAAAAATTAATTTAGTTTAAAGGGAGTGAAGAACAAGTCACTCCTTTTTATTTATAAAAAAATCCATCTAATTCGATGGATTTTGAGTGTTTTCTTCAATATTTTGTGTATTATTTACTTCTTGAATTTCATTATTTTCTATATTTTCAATGATTTGATTTTGATTATTTTCTTCTATATTTTCTATTTTATTTATTTCTTCTTGTTGGTCTCCCATTCTTTTCTTTAAAACTTTAGGAATAATAAGAATATATGCAATGGTTGAAACAATACCTCCACAAGTATCTGCAATTGGTTGAGCAAAGAAAGTAAATTCATCATTATGAGTAATTAATGGAATAATAAAAATAAGTGGTAAAAATACGAATATTTTTCTGTTTAATGATAACCAAATAGCGTAATGAGCTTGTCCCATTCCAGTTAATCCATCAACAAATACATATTGGAATGCAAGAGGAATCGCACCAATCATATAATATCCAATAAATTTTTTAGAAACATTAATAATTTCTTCTTTTGAATAAGTAGAATCACTTGAGAATTTAACAAAAAGGGATGCAAATGGACCTCTTAAAACAAATGATAATAAGAAACAAGCAGCACAAAATATAACTCCAAAAAGAACTATTTGTTTTTGAGCTTTTACTAATAATTCTTTGTTTTTAGCACCAAAATGATATCCAAGGATTGGTTGAGTACCACTAGAAATTCCAAGTAATGGACCAGTTACTAAACTATAAAATGCTTGAACAATTGTAGCAACTGTAATATAGAAATCTCCTTTTTCTCCTCCAAACATTTGAAGAGAAGCATTTAAAGCAATAATTATTAATGAATCAGTAGACATAATAATAAATGGAGAAAAACCAAGTTTTAATATCTTTAACATGGTTTTTATATCATATCCACCTATCCCTAGTCTTATCTTACTTTTAAATATTAAATATATTAAAACCCATACAAAGGATATAAATTGACAAGAAATTGTTGCTAAAGCAGCACCTTTAATACCCATATTAAATGTAAAAATAAATAAAGGATCTAAAACAATATTTAATAAACATGCTACTAAAGTAGTAAGCATTGCAGCTAAAGACTCTCCTTGAGCAGTTAAATATTGATTTAATCCACTACTAATTAAAGAAAAGTAAGTACCAAGTAAATAAATTACCATGTAATCTTTAGCGTAACTAAAAGAAGCAGAACTTGCGCCAAATGCCATAAGCATAGGATCTAAAACAATATAAGTTATAACCATCAATAAAGTAGAAAGAATAACCAATAATAAAAGTGCATTATTCAATATCTTTTTAGCTTTTGCTTCATCCTTTTCTCCTAATGCAATTGAAAATAAAGGAGCACCTCCTAAACCTACTAAAAATGCAAAAGAAGAAAGTAAAGTTGCAATAGGAGCACAAACTCCAACTCCAATTAATGCTAAAGATCCATTAACTGGCATATTTGCAACGAATATTCTATCTACAATTGAATATAAAATATTAACAAATTGAGCAATCATTGAAGGGATTGCAAGTTTCATAATTACTTTTAAAGTATTTTTATCACCAAGTGAAATCGCCATAATGAATAATATTTTATATTTTTAAATGCAAATAATAAATAATTTTTATAAAATATTTATGTTCTTTTTAAAATTATGTCCATAAGTTAATGGTAGACTGCTAATCTCCGAAATTAGAAGTAGAAGTTCGATTCTTCTTGGACATGCCATAAAAGAATTATTTTTTAAAAATAATATTTAATGTATAATACTTGTGCTATGAAAAAGAAAAATAACGTAATTAAGGATGAAAAACTTAAAAAGATAAATAAATATTTAGGAATTGGTGCAACTTGTGCAATTATTTCTGTTATTGGATTTATTGTATCTTGGACTTTAACATATGTTTTAGATTTATCCAATTTATCTAAAAATTGGTATATTTTTATTATTCTTGGAGTATCAATTATTCTCTTTTTAATATCTTTCTTTATTTTAAAAAAATGGAATAAAAAGAAATTAGAATATATGAATGAAAAAGATAAAGAAGAATTTGAAAAGAAAATGGAAGAATATTTAAAGAAAAAGGATGAAAATAAGAAATAAATAAGTTATATTATTAAAGTTATTTATTTTACATTGGGAGCATGGTGAAATTGGTAGACACGATAGACTCAAAATCTATTGTTAGCGATAACGTGTGGGTTCGAGTCCCATTGCTCCCACCAACGGTTGAGGGATGAGTTTGATACAAATGTGTCAAACTTTTTTTACGACCTACAAATATGAAACGCAAACCCAAAAATGTCCATATTTGACTTAAAATTATTAGAGCATTAAAATATTTAAAAGGTAATTTATGGAAAAAATTAACACAAAAATTAAATATTTAGATGATTATTTAAAGAAAAACTATAATATTAGTTTAGCTCGAGCTATTGGACAATCTAATAAGAGTATGGAAAAAATCTATAAAGGGGGAACAATTCCTTTTTGGATAATTCATAAAATTTCACGCTTTTTTATGATTGATAAAAGTGTCTTATTAGATGATGAAAAGGAATTACCAAAGGGTGATGAACTTGCTTTAGATAAAGAGCTTATTGATGTATTAAAAGAAGATAGAAATAATGAATGGAAATTATTTAAGAATAAGCATGAATTATCACGTAATTATCGAATGTTAAGTCATGGGAAAAGAGTTTCACTTTGGCTTAGTTTAACTATTGTGTGTTTACCAATTTTAGCTTTTTCAGTTGGATGCTTAACTTGGATTTCTATTGATCGAGTTAATACACTTAATAAATATAAAAATGCTGAAGAACTTACAGAATTTGAAAAAACTGTTCAAGAAGCTGCTTTAAATAGAGAAGGTTTAACTTACGTAAATATTAATACTGGTTCTGAGATTGAAAAAATTACTGATATATCTCATTCTAGTAATACTTTTACAGCAAGATTATCGACTTTTTTTGACTTTGACCAAATGGAATTTCATAAAATGTTTTATCGTTTTGAAGAAGGTAAAGAATTTAATGCTGATAATTTTTATAGTGCTCAAGATTTATTAGTAGATAATTATACTCCTAGTGATGATGGTTCTAGTGAAATTTATCTTAATTATAGTGATAATATTCCTGATATAATTCAATTTAATTTTGAAGAAGGTAAACATCCTAGTGATAAAAATAATAAACCAATAAGTTTATCAACTTTATATAAAGATCGTGAAAGACTAGCATTTCCTGGTGAACAACAAAGTAATAATTTCTCAAATAATAATAGTGAGTTTTATGTTGGTAATGGTTCATTTGTTCCAGATAGTATTGAAGTTAGAGAAAAAGGTAGAGCATATAAAGCTAGTGATGGTTCTTTCCGCTTTTTCCAAAAAATTCATTTTGATGCAAAAATAGAAAAAACATTTGATAGTCCTCGTTATCCTCTTGATAGTGTTCAATTCCATATTTATATTCAACCTAATCGTAGTAGTGATTATGTTCGTTATAATTTAGTTGATAATGTTTCAATTAATGGTGAAACAGTTGCTTTTAATGGATTTTCTTCATCTTTTTCAATGACTAATGGATATCGAAGAATTTCTTCTAATAATGATATTAAAGATTTAACTACACGTATTTTTTATTATGCTGTTAATGAAGAAAGTACCCTTAAAAATGAAGATCCATCAAAATGGGTAATAAAAAGTGAATTAGAAATTGTTGTACGTGCAAATAAATCTGGAATGTCATCTTTTATTCAAGCATTCATTAATATTTTTGCAGTAGGTATTTGGATGATTATTGCTTTTTTTAACCAAAGTTATAATAAACAAGATAGTATTGGAATGATTGGAACTGGATTATTTGCAGCGATTTCTTCAATTCTTGTTGGGGTTTCAATGATAAGTGATGCAAATATATTTTCTTTAATTACAATGATAAATGTTTTTACTTTAGCAATAATTTTAATTATGGCTTATGAATCAATTGCAGCAAAAAGAGCAAGTGTTAAGGGAAATAAGGTTGGAGTAGCCTATCGATTTGTTAAATTAAGAGTGATTTTTTATGCTATTGTTGTTTCAAGTTTAATGATGTTTATTGCTCTTCCATTTACAGCGTATATTTTTACAATTTAATATTTAAAAAGCAGTCTTTATAAAAATAAAATTGATAAAATGATAATTTGAAGATATATTATTTAAAGCGAGGAGTAGAAGAATGAAGAAAAAAATACTTATAACAATATTTAGTACATTTTGTTTTTTAAGTTTATCAAGTTGTCAAAATACTCAAAATAATCAAAATCAAGAATGCACTGATGAATGTGTTAAAGAATATCTTAAAGGTAAAAATTTATCTATTTTAGGAGATAGTTTATCTTCTTGGGCAGGTATTTCAAATAATGATGATTATACTGATGGATTAAGTCTTAACGCTAGTTATTATAATACTTATTTTTCTAGTTCATATTTTACTAATGGATATTTTGATACTTATTGGGGAAGATTATTAAAGGATTACGAAATGAATCTTTGTGTTGATAATGCTTGGAGTGGTTCTTATTGTTCTCCACATTCTCCAATTCAAAGAGCAGATAGAGATAGTCCAAATGAAGAGGGATGGTATAATTCTAGTGCGTATACCCGTGCAAGTAATCTTGCTAATAAAAATGGAACAACTCCAGATATTATTCTTTTTTATATTGGAATGAATGATGTTAATGCAACTTTACCTGAAGATACTTTTCTTAAAGCGTATCAAGATACATTAGATGTACTTAAAACAAATTATCCTAAAGCTACAGTTTATTGTATTAATCAACCAGATAGAACTGGATGTGGAGAAGGTAATCCAACAATTACTGATGAAATATTAAATACTGCTAAAGCATATAACACAGGTATTTCTGAATTACTTTTAAAAGAAGAATACTCTCAATTTTATCTTGTAGATCAATATAATTTTGAAGAACTTAAAGGAAGTGTTTATAAAACTCATTGTGTAAATGATCCATGTTTAAATATCCATTTAGATTCTAGTGGACACGCTCTTTTAAATAAATGTATTGTAGAAACAATTAAGAATACTATTTAATTTTAAACTCTTAGGTTAAAACTTAAGAGTTTTAATTTACATTGAAATCAATCTTGCGGTGAAACACTATTTTTAGGTGTTCACCGCAACTTTACTATTTATAATGC
>CAVGUB010000087.1:0-5029 GCA_963632375.1 Phocaeicola dorei
CCTAATAATATGTCTTGCTCATAAGTCTTACATTTTTCTAAGCCAGAGCCACTAAAAAAAGTCAATTCACCAAAATAGATTTTTCCACTCACTTGGTATAAATCAACTCTAACTAATGGAAAATCATTAGCTAACTTTTCAGATATTTCAATCATTTGATCAAATAATTCAGGCTTTGTTGGCCTATTTTTATTATTATGGTGATGACATCTTTCTACATTCATCCAATTACAATTTCTGTCAAAAAAATCTATTTTAACATCTTTTTCTCTTTGTGTGCATATCATTAAATAAGCAACCTTTCCATTAAAGCAAAAGAACTTATAATCATAGGGAACAGCATGTTCATTATCTTTAAGATATTGTTCAGCAAATATCTTTTGTTTTACTTCTCCATATGGCCATTCTTTTTTGTATTTAGAATAGTTATTACCAAATGATTTTTTTATTTTATTCAAATCATTTATTTTAAATTTAGATTTATCATAAACAGGTAATACTCCACCTGAATCAGCATTTGTTTTTATTACAAATGAATCAGGAAGATTTGAAACATCTATTTCATCAAAACTATTCCATATTGCATATTTAGGAACAAGTATATATTCTAGACCTTTAGATTTTACATACTCATCTACTGCAATTTTATCTACACATTGAACCATTAATGGATTCTTATAATGAAGCTTATAATAATTAATTTTTTCATTTAACGTTTTAGGATTTACTAAATCCATTTTATAATTCAATCTTATTTTACCTAATTTAATTAGATATTCCTCATCAGAATATTTATCAACATTCTGATTAAGTTTTTTTATTTTTCTATTCTTTATTAAATGTCTAAAAAATTTTCCTTCTTTAATATATTTTAATGCATATTTAATTTTTCTATTCATTGGTAATTTCCCTTCTTAATTCATTCTCTTAGTTTATCATTCATTCCTTTTGGAAATAAAGAAAAAAATTACTATCGAAGAAAGCTAATTCTCATACATATAAGTGTAGGTTAACTATATAATAGTCTACACGTAAGAACTTAGTCCCTTAAGAAAGAATTCTTTTACAATAATCTTTCTTTGAATATTCTAACACTTTATTAAGCATTGAAGACAAAGTATCAAATATAGATGTATATTCTTTATCTTCTAAATTTGATTTAACGAGTTCTAAATTACTTAATGATAATTTTTCTTCTCTATTCCATATTTCACCAAATAATACATCATCGTTTGAACTTTTACAAATTTGCAAAAATTAAAACGATAAAATAATTAAGCATTACGTTTATATTAAACATATTTTCTTGATATAATTTAAGATACTATGGATACGGAAATAAAAGAGAAAAAGATTAAAAGTAAGAATATTGATATGACTAAAGGTAGTCCATTAAAAGTAATTATACTTTTTACATTACCTTTACTTTTAGGGAACTTATTTCAACAACTTTATAATATTTGTGATAGTGCAGTTGTTGGTCAATTTGTAGGAGATGAAGCAATGGCAGCAGTCTCTTCAAGTGGATCATTAATTAACTTGCTTATTGGACTTGTTCAAGGAATATCAGTTGGTGCTGGAATCGTTATTGCTCAATATTTTGGTGCAAAAGATAAAGAAAGAATGTCAAAAACAATCCATACTACAACATTATTCTCTTTTTGTTTAGGCATTGTTTTATCAATTGCTGGATATTTTTTAGCACCTGTTTTACTTAAACTTATGAATACAGATGAAGATATTCTTCCTAATTCAATAGCGTATTTCCATACTTATTTTATAGGGGTTATCTTTACTGTTATGTATAATGCTGGAAGTAGTATTTTGCGTGCAGTTGGAGATTCTAAAAGACCTTTATATTATTTAATTATTGCGTCTATTATTAATATTTTATTAGATTTATTATTTGTAGCAGTGTTTAAATGGGGAATAATTGGTGCAGGAGTTGCTACAATTATTGCACAAGCGGTATCTTCTTTTTTAACATTTACTCAACTCATTAAATCTAAAGAAGATTATAGATTAGATCCTAAAAAGTTAAGATTCCATAAAGATGAATTAATTAAAATCATTAAATATGGAGTACCTACTGGATTACAAAATAGTATTATTTCATTTTCAAATACATTTATTCTTTCAAATGTTAATGCATTTGGTAAACTTGCTACTGCATCATTTGGAGCATATTCTAAAATTGAAGGATTTGCTACTATGCCAAGTGGATCATTTTCGATGGCGTTATCAACATATGTTGGTCAAAATATAGGTGCTAAAGATTATAAAAGAGCTAAAAATGGTGCAATAAAAGGATTACTTTCATCAATTATATTTACTGAATTTTTAGGAATTTTAATTATTTTACTTGGAAGATTTGTAGTAATGTTATTTACAAATACTGAAGATGTTATTTCTTCTACATTAGTCCAAATTAGAATTATTGCTCCATTTTATTTTTTACTAGCATATTCTCATGGAATAAGTGGAGTTTTAAGAGGTGCAGGATATAGTAAAACTCCAATGATTATTATGATTATTTGTTGGGTATTTGTTAGAGTTTTTGGAATTCCTTTAGCGTTACAATATATTAATAATGATGTTACTACTATTTTCTGGTTCTATCCATTTACTTGGGGTTTATCCACAGTAGTTTTAACAATTACTGCGTTTATTTCTAAATGGGATAAACCTAAAAAGAATGATAAGATTGAAGAAGTTGCTATTAAAGAATAGTAACTTTTTTATTAATTAAAGTAACTAATGATAATTATAAATTGACTTTAATATTTATAAATGTTTATATATAGATAAAGAAGGGGATTTATTATGAAGAAAAAAATATTAATTTTACCTATTACTTTATTATTAGTATCATGTGGATCAAATATTAATGAACCTAAAAATGATGAATATAATGGTTCAAAATATGAAACAGATTTAAAAGAACCTACAGAAGATTATTATAGGGAATATGAAAGTGCATCAGTTTCTTTTTATGGATCTACTGAAGATATGCATATTTTTAACAAAAAAGAATTGAAATTAAATAATGAATTATTTAATGAATGGAAAGATTTCTTTTTTGAATATATTAATTATGGAAATCGTAAGAATTTAAAGGAGATTGGAGAAGGCGCTCCAATTTCTGATCGATATCATGTAAGTTTCTATTTTGGAGAAAAACATGATCTTATTCGATTTCAAAAAGATGACACAGTTTTGAGTGGACATGTTACAGGTGATGTAAATTATTATAATAATGAAAATCCTAAAGTAAGTGATGAATTAATTCAAAAGAAAAATGAATTAGTAGAAAGAATCGATAAAGAACTTGAAAAAGTTGAATCAACAAAATACGAACATTATTGCTAAATAAAAAAGGACTTATTTTAAATCAAAAGTCCTTTTTTTCATATAAATTAATCAATTTTAACTTTAATAACTACTTTTTCAACAATTTCATCATCAACTTTAATGACTGGTTGGTGTAAATCTTCTGGGAAAACAATTGCAAAGAATCCAGGATTTAAAGTAATCATTGCGTCTAAATGTGTAGAAGTGAATTTTTCTACATCCTTTTCAGGATTATAAGGAATTTTAGTTGCAATTCCTTCTTGACCTCTTTCAATATATCCAATTTTTTCTTTACCTTTTAAAACAAGTTGGATATCTGCGTAATGTTCATGACCTTCAAGAGTTGTATCTTCAAAGTTTTTTGCAACATAACTTGATCTATTAACGTAAACATTTTTACCATCAATTTCAGTTTTACCTGCAGGTAAGTTTAATAAATCAGTGTTTTTCATGAATTCAATAGCAGTTTTTAAATTTTTGTTTGTAAAATCACTACTTTTAATATTTTTAATAGAACTAACAATCATAATATTCTCCTAAATATATTTAATATTTTAGACTTTTAATAGATTAAAATCTATTTAAATATTGTAAAATATATAAAATGAAATATGTATTAAATCAAAAAGAATCTAAAGAGTTAGATATTTATAATATTAATAACTTTTATACATCTTTAGAATTAATGGAAAATGCAGGTAGAAAGATATTTGAATACCTTAATTTTAATTATCCAAATATTAAAAAATATATTCTTTTATGTGGAAGTGGGAATAACGCAGGAGACGCTTATGTTTTAGGGAGATTACTTTTAGAAAGTAATAAAGAAGTTGAAATATATAAAGTAAGTGATCCTAAAAGTAATGAATGCATTACTAATTCTAAATTATATAAAGGTAAATATACTCTTGAATTAAAAGAAGATAGTGAAGATATTTGCTATATAGACGCAATGTTTGGAATAGGACTTGACAAAGAAATTAATAAAAATTCTAAATATTTTGAAGTTATTAATAAGATTAATTCATTTACTAAATCACTTAAAATATCAATTGATATCCCTTCAGGTTTAGATTCATCAACTGGAAATATTTTAGGAATAGCATTTAATAGTGATTTAACTTTAACAATTGGAAATTATAAATTAGGTTTATTTTTACGAGATGGAAAAGATATTTCAAAAAAGAATGTAATTTTAGATATTGGATTTAAATATAATGAAATTAGTGAGAATAATTACATAAAATTATTAGAAATTAATGATTTTAAGGATTTATTATTTAAACGAATTGAGAATTCTAATAAAGGAAGTTATGGGAAAGTAAGTTTAATTGGAGGAAGTTTAAAAACTCCAGGTGCTTTAAAATTATCGTTATTATCCTTTATTTCGCTTCACTTAAATGTAGGATATTCTACTATTTATTATCCTAAAATTATTTATAAGTTTTTAGAAACTTCTAATCCAGAAATTACATATAATCCTTTAAAAAATAAAAGAGATGGATCAATTAAATTTAGTAAAAAAGAATTAGAAAAGATATTAGATAGTAAAACAATATTAATAGGTATTGGGATTGGGGTATCAAAAGATATCTATAAAATACTTAAATATTTATTAAATAATTATAAAGGGAATTTAATTATTGATGCTGACGCACTTAATACTCTTGCTAGATAT
>CAVGUB010000088.1:0-12475 GCA_963632375.1 Phocaeicola dorei
TTCCAAGTAAAATAACTACCCAGAAATTGATGCTAAAATAAACAAAAGTTAAATATAAAGAAATAACAATTCCCCAATTAAATATTGTAAGGATTGGAAGGTTAAAAACTCTTTTACCCCACTTTAAATTGAATCCATAAAGAATTATTGAATTTAATGGAACTCCATAAATAAAGACTGGCCAATAAGTAATATGAATCATTGTACAATAAACAAATATCATTAAAACTAAAAACCAAACAAGAGTAGAGAAAAGAAGTGCGATAATTATCTTATTTCGCTTTTCATATTTTGGTAATGTTAAATCTTTTTTATCATCATAATTTCCTTCAGTAGTAAGGAAATCTAATGTAACTCCATAAAATTGAGTAATCTCAAAAAGGACTTCAATATCTGGCAAAGATTCTCCTTTTTCCCATTTAGAAATAGCTTTATCAGAATATCCTAAAACTTCCCCTAATTGTTGTTGGGTATATCTCTTTCTTTTTCTTAAATCTTGAAGGTTTTTTCCGATTACTTTTTTAATATCATTCATTAATAATATTATAGTCTGAAATATGTCTAAAATAAAGCATATTTATGCATCATTCTACTAGGAGTAGAGTTCCTAAAAATAGTAGAAAAATAATAGAATCTAGTTTAGATAACTATATATAAATAGAAGTATTATAATAATTTCGTGGTGAGAAAGGAAAAATGGAAAAAGTTATTTATTATCAAGACGAGTTAAATGATGAATTTAGTGGTGATCATATTATCCCAAAAAAGATTGATAAAAACTGGGTTTATGTTCATACTAGCTTTATAAAAAAGCTAACTCATGTATTTTGGTTAAGAGTAGTTTTCGCTCCTATCTTATCTAGTTATTTAAAACTAAAATATCATCACAAGATAATTGGTAAGAAAAAACTAAAGAAATATAAAAAAGAAGCATTATTTATGTATGGTAATCATACACATAACATTTGCGATATTTGTATTCCAACATTTGTTAATGGTTATAAAGATACTTACATTATTTGTAATCCTGAAAATGTTTCAGTACCAGTAGTTGGCCCTATTACTCCAAGTCTTGGAGCATTACCACTTCCTGGAGATTTAGATTCTACTAAAAACTTTATTAAAGCGGTCGAATTTTACGTTAATAAAAAGAAAGTCATAATGATATATCCTGAAGCTCATATTTGGCCTTATTACACTAAAATTAGACCATTTAAAGATACTTCATTTAGATATCCTGTTGAATATAACACTAAAACATTCTCATTTACTAATGTTTATAAGAAAAGAAAATTTAGTAAAACTCCTAAAATTGTTACGTATGTAGATGGACCTTTTGAAGTAGATTCTACCTTAACAAAGAAAGATGCTAGAAAGAAATTAAGAGATGAAGTATACAAAGTAATGTGTGAAAGAAGTAAGGAAAGTAATTATGAATATATTAAATATATTAAAAAGGAGGAGGTAACACATGATTAATATTTTATTTTGTGGAAATGATAAAGTATTTGATGGAATGCTTACTACTATGCTTTCTATTTTAAAAAGAACAAGTACTAAAGAACCTTTTACTTTTTATATATTTACAATGGATGTTAGTGATATAAACCCTAAATATAAAGCATTATCAAGTGAAATGAGTGAATATTTAGAAAAAGTTGCTAAATCATATAACGAGAATAATAAAGTTAAAAGAATTGATGTTTTAGATATTTATAATAAAGAATTTAGAAATTCTCCTAATGAATCTTGTTATTGTTCTCCATATACATTACTAAGATTATTTGCAGATTTAATACCATCTATGCCAGATAAAATATTATATTTAGATGTAGATATCTTATTAAATAGAGATATTGAATTATTATATAAGATTGATGTAAGTGATGTAGAATACGCTGCAGCAAGAGACCATTATGGTAAATATTTAATTAATCCTAACTATATTAATGCAGGAGTTTTATTATTTAATCTTAAAAAAATGAAAGAAACTCAAATATTAAAGAAAGCTAGAGAATTAATTAAATCTAAAAAGTTAGTATTTGCAGATCAATCTGCATTAATTAGATCAACTACTACAAAAAAAGTAATAGCACAAAAGTTTAATGATCAAAAGTTTTTGCATAAACATACAGTAATTAGACATTTCTCAAAGAGATTATTCTATTTACCATATCCTCATTGTGCAAATATTAAACAATGGGATGTATCAAAAATGCATAAAGTTTATCATTATTACGTATTTGATGACATTTTATATGAATTTATATATTTAAAGAAGAAATTTGAAGAAGAGGTAAACAATGAAAGATAAAATTATTCCAGTATTTTTTGCTTGTGATGATGCATTCGTAAAATTTACTTTAGTTACAATTAGATCAATGCTTGAAAACGCAAGTAAAGACTACCATTACAATATTTATATATTAAATACAAATATCCAAAAAGAAATGGAAGATGCTGCTTTTGAAATCGTTAATGAATATAACTTTGCATCATTAGAATTTGTAGATGTAAAACCATTTATGGATGAAATTGGTGATAAATTACATACTAGAGATTATTATTCAAAAACTACATATTTCCGTTTATTTATTGCAGAAATGTTTAAAGAATTTGATAAAGCTATATATTTAGATTCTGATATGATTGTTAAAGGTGATATCAGTAAGCTTTATAATAAAGATTTAGGTAATAACTTAGTAGGAGTAGTTCATGAAGAAGCAATGATCCAAACTAAAGCATATGGAGATTATGTTGAAAAGAACTTAGGTTTAGATAGATATAACTATTTCAATGCAGGAATGCTTGTTATTAATTTAAAAGCATGGAGAGAAGAAGTAGTATTAGATCAATTTATTGATTTACTTGGATTATATACTTGTAAAGTTACTCAAGATGAAGATTATTTAAACATTATTTGTCAAAATAGATGTTATTGGGTAGGAGATGAATGGAATGTTGAAATTTATGAAAATATCAAGATTCCTGATGATAAAGTATGTATTTACCATTACATTATGTGGTGTAAACCTTGGCATTTTACAGGAGTTAGATTTGAAGAATATTTCTGGAAATACGCTAAAATGAATAAGCAATACGATGCTATTAAAGCTATTTTAGATGCATATACTGATGAAGAAAGAAAAAGAGATTTAAAACAAGGTGAAGCTTTATATAATTTAGCATTAAATGAAGTTAAAAGAAGCGATACTTTCTTAAAAGTAAAACATTTAAGAAAGAGTGTTGATAGATTAAAAGTAGTAAAAAAGATTGAACAATTTGAAAGAGAAGGAAAGTTTGGAGAAGATGTTGAAAGTGATCCTCCCACGCGTCCTATCGTTCCAGGTGAAGTAGATTATAAATGTAAGAAAATAAGTAATAAAATTAGAAGAAAAATAGCATTTAGACTTGCAAGAAAGTTCTTAAATAATATTTTAGATAATAAAAAGATGATTATTACTAAAATAAATGGAAAAGAAAATTTAGCAAATCTTAAAAGTGGTGCAGTAATTACTTGTAATCATTTTAATGCATTAGATTCATTTGCAATGCATTATACTTATGAAGCATGTATTTCTAAGAAAAATAGAAAAAAACATGGATTTTATCGTGTTATTAGAGAAGGAAATTATACATCATTTCCAGGATTTTATGGAAAACTCATGAGAAATTGCAATACTTTACCACTTGCAAGTAACTTAGATGTTATGAAAGAATTCATTAAATCTACAAAAGAATTACTTGATGAAGGTAATTTTGTACTTGTTTATCCAGAACAATCAATGTGGTGGAATTATAAGAAACCAAAACCACTCCATAAAGGTGCATTTGATATTGCATGTTTATCAAATGTTCCAGTAGTTCCTATTTTTATTACTATGAAAGATAGTGATATTATTGATGAAGATGGATTTAAAGTTCAAGAATATGAGATCAATATTTTAAAACCAATAGAAGTAGAAGCATCTTTACCAAAGAAAGAAAAAATTAAGTATTTAATGGAAGAAAATTATAAAGCATGGGTAGAAGTTTATGAAAATTACTACCATACTAAACTTGAATATTTAAAATAAGCAAAAGAAAAAGTCTATTAAGAATTAACTTAATAGACTTTTAATTTACTTTAAATAACCATCGAAGTATGCACTATCAATTAATTTATTTGCTCTTTCAACTTCCTCTTTAGTAGGAGTGTTGACGTTTCTTAATTTGTATTCCATATGTAAGTTATCATACTTAGGAATTGCAAATGCATGATATGGTAATACTTCAAGTCTTTGAATATTTTTATGTGCTTTTAAGAATTTAGAACTATTAATAAGAGTAGTTTCACCATCAGTATAACCTGGTACTAAAACATATCTTACCCAAATAGGGAAATTCTTACTAGCTAAATAATCAAAGCATTCAAGAACATTTTTGTTATCTCTTCCAGTAATTTCTTTATGTAATTCTGGATCTAAAGCTTTTAAATCTAATAAGAATAAATCAGCTAAAGATAAGAGTTCATCGAATTTTTTTAAATATTCTGGATCAGTTGAGAAAGTAGCAGCAGAAGTATCAATACAATAATTAATTCCATCAGCTTTAAGCAACTTTCCAAGTTCAATTAAGAAATCTAAATGAAGAAGTGGTTCACCTCCAGAAATAGTTACTCCTCCTTTTTCACCCCAATAAGGTTTATATCTTATTAATTTCTTATAAGCTTCTTGAGGAGTAATTGCTTTTCCACAATTTGGATTTTGCATTTCTGGATTGTGGCAATAGATGCATCTAAATGGACATCCACTTACGAATAAAATGCATCTAACGCCAGGTCCATCAACTAGACCAAAAGTTTCTAATTTATCTGTGTTTACTGTAATTTGATTAGCAATGTTCATGGCAAGTTCTTGCGATAACATCTAATTGTTGTTCTCTTGTGAGGTTAATAAATTTAACTGCGTAACCAGAGACTCTGATTGTGAAGTTAGCATATTCAGGTTTTTCTGGGTGTTCCATACAGTCGATTAATTTTTCTTTACCAAAGACGTTAACATTTAAGTGGTGAGCGCCTTGATCGAAATAACCATCTAAGACTTGGACTAAGTTATTAACTCTTTCTTCTTTGGAGTGACCAATACATGAAGGGTTAATAGTTTGTGTATTTGAAATACCATCTAATGCTAATTCATAAGGTAATTTAGCGACTGAATTTAATGAAGCGACTAAACCATTGTTTTCTGCACCATATGATGGGTTTGCACCTGGAGATAATGGTTCACCTGCTTTTCTTCCATCTGGTAATGAACCAGTTGCTTTACCATAAACAACGTTTGATGTAATAGTAAGAATAGAAGTAGTAGGTTTTGAATTACGGTATGTCTTCTTTGAAGCGATCATATCCATGAATGTCTTTAATAAATGGACTGCGATTTCATCAGCTCTATCATCATCGTTACCATAACGTGGGAAGTCACCTTCGATTTCGAAATCAACTGCGATTCCTTGTTCGTTTCTGATTGGTTTAACTTTAGCGTATTTAATAGCACTTAAACTATCAACAACGTGTGAGAAACCAGCGATACCAGTAGCGAATGATCTTTCTGGATGTGAATCGATTAAAGCCATTTCAGCTGCTTCATAATAATATTTATCGTGCATATAGTGGATGATGTTTAATGATTCAACATAAACTTTTGCTAACCAGTTCATCATATCTTTATATTTAGCGATAACATCATTATATTCTAAGTATTCGCCTGTGCATGGTCTGTATGCTGGACCAACTTGTTCGCCAGTCTTTTCATCGATACCACCATTGATTGCGTATAATAAACATTTTGCTAAGTTAGCACGTGCACCGAAGAATTGATATTCTTTACCAGTTTCTGTAGCACTAACACAGCAGCAGATTGAGTAGTCATCTTTCCAAACAGGTCTCATGACATCATCGTTTTCATATTGAATAGAAGAAGTTTCAATTGAAATATGAGCACAATAATCTTTGAATGTCTTTGGTAATTGTGAACTGTATAAAACAGTTAAGTTTGGTTCTGGTGAAGGACCCATATTTTCTAATGTGTGTAAGAAACGGAAGTCATTCTTTGTAACCATACTCTTACCACCCATTGTCATACCACCAACTTCGAGTGTTGCCCAAACTGGATCGCCTGAGAATAATGCGTTATAACTTGCAATACGTGCAAATTTAACCATTCTGAATTTCATAACGATTTGGTCGACTAATTCTTGAGCTTCAGATTCTGTTAAAATTCCTTTCTTTAAATCTCTTTCAATGTAGATATCTAAGAATGTTGAAATTCTACCAACTGACATAGCAGCGCCATTTTGTGTTTTGATAGCTGCTAAATAACCAAAATATAACCATTGGAAAGCTTCTCTAGCATTTTTAGCTGGGTTTGAAATATCGAAACCATAAGATTCAGCCATTACTTTCATTTCTTTTAATGCTTTAATTTGCATTGAAATTTCTTCTCTTTCACGAACGATTTCTTCTGACATTTCGCCATCATCTGTATTAGCTAAGTCAACTTTCTTCATTTCGATTAAGTGATCGATACCATATAATGCAATTCTACGGTAGTCACCAACGATTCTTCCTCTACCATAAGTATCTGGAAGACCTGTGATAATTTTGTTGTGACGGCAGTGCATAATTTCTGGAGTATATGCATCGAAAACGCCATCATTATGTGTTTTGTGGTATTTTGTGAAAATTTCATGTAATTTTTCACTTGGTTGGTAGCCATACATTGTACAGCTTTGTTCAGCCATTTTAATACCACCGTATGGCATAAATGCTCTCTTTAATGGTTTATCTGTTTGTAAACCAACGACAACTTCCTTATCTTTGTCTAAATAACCTGGACCATAAGCTGTTAAGCCGCTAACAACTTCAGTTTCCATATCAAGGACACCGCCTTTAGCACGTTCTTCTTTTTGGAGTTTTTGTAATTCGTCCCAAAGAGCAGAAGTATTAGCAGTAGGTCCTGCTAAGAATGATGAATCTCCATCATATGGAGTGTAGTTATTGAGAACGAAATCACGAACATCAATATCTTCCTTCCATTTTGTACCTTTAAAGGTATCATAATATTCTTCTTTGATCATTTTATTTCTCCTTTTGACCTCTAATATTATAAACAATTTATTTAATATTTGTATAACTTTTTACTCAAAATTTATAAAATTCTTAAATTTATGCGTAGAGCATATTGTTGCAAAATTTTTGCAATAAGATAGCTTATTTGTAATTTGGTATTTTTTTAGCGATATTCTTTGATTTTTCACTTATGATTGTTTTAAAATTATGCAGTAAGGAGAAAAAAATTATGTTTATTAATTTTTTAGCAGATAGTGCTAGTATTGGCGAAAATATTGCTAAAGCCATGTCAAATACTAGCCTTTGGACAGCTATTGCTAAGACTATTATTATCATCTTTTTAGGATTTATCTTTACTAAAAAGAAAGTTTTCCCTGAAGGAACTGGGAAAATCTTAACAAAAGTAGTCATGACAGTAGCAATTCCATGTTTAGCATTCACTAGCTTTATGAGTGATTTCACTGCTGCAAGTGGTGCTGAAGCTATCTTCAATTTTATTTTTGGCTTTGTAATTTATATTTTCTTTATCTTTTTTGCAAAATTATTATTTATTTGGGTAAAAGATAAAACAAAACGACAAGTTCTTTGCGTTTTATTTGCATTTGGATCAACAACATTCTTTGCACAACCATTAATTAGTGCAGTTTATGGTGCTCAAGCTTATAATGATTCAAATATGCTTAACATTGCATATCGTGTATTCTTATATTCATATGCTTATGTTGTTATTTGTGGTGATAAAGCAGGAGAAGAAGGAAAGAAACTTAATGTTAAAGATGTTTTAAAGAAAACTTTCTGTAATCCTATTATTATTGCTACATTAGTTGGTTTAGTTTTATGGGCATTACAAGCAATCCCTGGAGTCAAGATTGTTCCAACAGATTGGTTAAGTGGAGGAAATTCAGAAACTAAAGTTGCTTTCTGGAGAGTAGATGTTACTTTACCTTGGATTTATCAAGTTGCAAAAACATTAGGAAGTTTAGCTTCACCTCTTGTTTGGCTTGCAATTGGATGTACTTTAGGAAATGCTAAAATTAAAGAAGCTATGACTGATAAACTTGCTTGGATTTATAGTGTATTAAAAGTATTTGTTGCACCATTAATTGTTTTAGTTATTTTAGTAGTAGTTGAATTAATTGGTAAAGCTTGTGGATATCCAGAAATTGTTACAGCATCAACATTACAATCATCACTTATGATGTGGATGGTTCCACCTGCTACTGTTGCAGTTGCTTATTGTATTAGTGCTGATAAAGAAAAACAACTTGCAAGTAATACAAGTGTTATCGCTACATTACTCGCAGTTCCTGGTATTGTTGTTTGGATTTTAATTTTAACTGTATTAACATCAACTGGATTCTTCCCAGCATAAAGGTAGGAGATATAAAAATGAAAGGTAAAATGATTTGTTTTGGAGTAAGAGATTATGAAAAACCTTACTTTGAAGATTTAGGTAAAAAATACGATTACGAATTAGTATTACGTAGTGAATATTTAAATGATACTAACTATGAATTAGCAAAAGGCTATGAAATGGTTATGGTTAGAGGTAATTGTCCTGTTAATGGAGAACATATGAAAGAACTTCATGATGCAGGATTAAAGTATTATTTAACAAGAACTGCAGGTTATAATCATATTGATTTAGCAGCTTGTAAAGAATTAGGTATTAAATCAGCATTTGTTCCAGGATATAGTCCTAATGCTATTAGTGAATTAGCATTAACTCTTGCAATGATGCTTGTTAGAAATACAGCATATGCTACAGATAATACTCATAAAGGTAATTTCAAAGTTACTAATCAAATGTTCTCTAGAGAAATTAGAGGATGTACAGTTGGTATTTTAGGATGTGGAAGAATTGGATTAACAACTGCTAAATTATTTAAAGGTTTAGGTGCTCACGTTATTGGATATGATGTCTATGAAAGTGATGCTGCAAAAGTACTTGTTGATTTTAAAGATATTGATACATTCTTAAAAGAAAGTGATGTTATTGTTTGCCATATGGCATATTTTAAAGGTAAAAACGATAATTTCATTGATAAAGAAAAGATTTCTAAAATGAAAGATGGAGTAGTCTTTGTTAATGTTGCTCGTGGAGAAGTTGCAGATACTAAAGCAATTTTAGATGCAGTAGAAGAAGGTAAGATTGCAGGATTTGGTACTGATGTTATTGATCATGAAATGACTTTATTTAATAAAGTATTTGATCCTAAAGCAATGGATAATGAAATCCATCAAAAAATTATTGATTTATATCCTCGTGTCTTAATTACTCCTCATATTGGAAGTGCTACTGATATGGCATTAATTGATATGATTGAAGTTACATTAAAGAATATGGATGAATTCTTAGAAACTGGTGATTGTAAGAATTCATTAATTAAATAATTTAATAAAAATTCAATAAAACTACCTAGAAATAGGTAGTTTTTTATATCCTTAAAAAGTAAAGGAAATACACTAAAATATTACTAAAAATAATGAATAATTAATATAAATAAAATTATTTTCATTTTCTAGCACTTAAAACTTGCAAGTGCTAATAAAGTGATTATAATATTATTAGCACATTTAAGAAATGAGTGCTAAATGGAGGCAAATAAACAATGGAAAAAGAAACAAAAGAATTCCAAGCTGAAAGTAAAGAATTACTTAATTTAATGATAAATTCAATTTATTCAAATACAGATGTATTTTTAAGAGAATTAATTTCTAACGCAAGTGACGCTATTGATAAAGCAAAATACATCGTTTTAAATTCAAATGGTAAATATTCTTTAAATGATAAATATGAAATTTGGATTACTCCAAATAAGAATGAAAGAACAATTACTATTAGCGATAATGGAGTTGGGATGAATCATGATGATTTAATCAATGATTTAGGTACAATTGCAAAAAGTGGTAGTAAAGACTTTGTAACTAAATTTAAAGAAGCTAAAGATAAGAAAGATTTTGAAATTATTGGACAATTTGGAGTTGGATTCTATAGTGCATTTATGGTTGCAAAATCAATTGAAGTAGAATCTAAAACATTTGATTCACCTGCATATAAATTTACTAGTAATGGAGAAGATACATACTCAATTGAAGAATCTTCTAAGGAAAATTTAGGTACTACAATTACATTACATTTAAAAGATGATACTGAAGAGAAGAACTACTCAGAATATTTAAGTGATTATAAAATTGAAGATTTAGTATCTAAATATAGTGATTATATTAGATATCCTATCTTAATGGAAGAAACTCATAATGAACCAGATAAAGATGAGAATGGTAAAGAAATTGAAGGAAAAACACATGAAGTTAAAGAAGTTAAGACTTTAAATAAGATGATTCCTTTATGGAAAAAGAATAAAAAAGATGTCACAAAAGAAGAATTAAATGAATTCTATAAGAATAAATTCTATGATTTTGAAGATCCTATTGATTCAATATTCATTAATGTAGAAGGAATGTTATCTTACAATGCTTTAGTATTTATACCTTCACATGCTCCATATGATTTATATCAAGATACTTATGAAAGAGGATTAGATTTATACGCTAAAGGAGTATTTATTAAAGATAAATGTAAAGAATTAGTACCTGAATACTTAAGATTTATTAAAGGGGTAGTAGATTCTAGTGATTTAAGTTTAAATATTTCTCGTGAAATGCTCCAACAAAATAAATCTATTTTAAAAATTAGAGATAATGTTGAAACTAAAGTTATTAATTCTTTAAAAGAAATGAAGAATAATGATTTTGAAAAATATCAAAAATTCTTTAAGAGTTTTGGAGAATTCATTAAATTTGGTATTCAATCAAGTTATGGAAGTAAGAATGAATTATTACAAGATTTATTAATCTTTAAATCATTAAATGATCCTGAAAAATACATTTCTTTAAAAGAATATGTTGAAGGAATGAAAGAAGATCAAAAATATATCTATTTTGCAAGTGGATCTTCAATTGATGAAATTAAGTTATTACCAGAACTTGAAAAATTTAAATCAAAAGGTATTAATGTTTTATTACTTGATCAAAGAATTGATGAATTTACAATTTCAATTTTAAGAGAATACGATAAGAAAGAATTCAAATCAATCAGTGAGTATCAAGATGAAATTAGTGATGAAGAAAAAGAAAAACTTGAATCATTAACTACAGAAAATAAACGTATTTTAGATGATTTAAAAGATGCATTAAAAGATAAAGTTAGTGAAGTTAAATTATCATCTAAACTTGTTGATAGTCCAGTATGTTTAGTATCTAAAAATGGAGTATCCCTCAACATGGAAAAAGTATTAAATGATATGCCTAGTGATCAAAAAGTTAATAGTGATAAAGTATTAGAAATTAATCCAAATCATGAATTATTTAATAAATTAAAAGATATTACTGATACAGAACTCATTAAAGATTATGGTACTATCCTTTATAATGAAGCTTTAATGCTTGAAGGAATTGATGTTAGTGATAAAAAAGAATTCACTGATGCATTAAATAAAATCTTATTAAATAAATAATTAATAATAGTAGAAGAAGTCTTTTAGAGTAATTTCTAAAAGATTTTTTCTTTTAATGATAAAATTAATTTATGAATACAATTTATAAATATATTTATAAAACTCCTAGTAATTTTTCTAATCTTGTTATTTTAAGTGATGGAAAGTTTATTACAAATGTCCATTTTGAAGGAAATAATGAGGACAATCTTAATTATATTGATAAAGATTTAGAAATATTTAAAGAAATATCTTTGTGGTTAGATTCTTATTTTAAAGGAGAAAATCCTAAAAGGTTTACTAAATATAAATTAGACAATCTAACTAAATTTCAAGAAGAAGTACTAGATATTTTAAAAGATGTTAAGTATGGAGACGTTATTACCTATGGAGAAATTGGAGAAATAATCTCTAAAAGAAGAGGGATTAAAAGAATGAGTGCAGAAGCAGTAGGACACGCTTTAAAGAATAATCCTTTATGTATTATTTTTCCTTGCCACAGGGTAATTGGTAAAAATAATAAATTAACTGGATATAATGGAGGAGTCCAAAATAAAATAGAATTATTAAAATTAGAAGGAATTGATATTAAAAATTATAAAAAGTAATAAAAAAGACACATAATTTCTTATGTGTCTAAACTTTATGAATGGAGCAAGTGACGGGAATCGAACCCGCGTATTAACCTTGGCAAGGTTACGTTCTACCATTGAACTACACCTGCATTTCTTGAATGCTTGTAAATTATATATAATCATAATATAAAATTCAATAGGAATTTTTAAAAATTTTAACTTCGTATTAAGGAAATTTGTAATAAAAAAACACATAACTAGTATGTGTTAATGCTTCTAAATGGAGCAAGTGA
>CAVGUB010000089.1:0-3520 GCA_963632375.1 Phocaeicola dorei
CATTTTTAATGTAATCAAAATTTGATAAATAAATATAAAAAAGTGTGATAAATTCATCTAATTTTAAGTTTTTTATATCGTTTAAATAAATTAAATTATCATTACTAATAAATTTAGAATATTTAATTCTTTCTTTTTCTTTTAAACGATTTTTATGATTAATTTCTCTTACAACTTTATTAATTTCAAAATTAGACATAATTGAGACTTGATTAAGTCTAATTTTATTACGTTCAAATCTAGGTTCTAAATCTGTAACATCTTGGAAATATTTATACCCATGTTTGTCGTTATATTCTTTTAATTTTGCTTTACGAATGTGAAGCAAGGGACGAATAAATTTGACGTCATTTTTAAAACTAATTTCCTTTAGTCCATAGTAAGAATAATACCCTGGTCTATTCTTTTGAAGGTAATAAGTTTCTACTAAATCATCTTTATTATGAGCAACTAAGCAAGCATCTAATTGAGAATTATTCTTAATAATGTTTTCAAAGAAATCATAACGTTCCTTCCTTGCCCATGCTTCTTCATTGCCTTTTTCAAAATAAACTTCTTTTAAATGAAGGACTTTGTTGTAATTTTTACAAAGTTCTTTTATCTTAATTTCTTCCATATCTCCAGTATAAGGAAGGTGATAATTACAATAAGCAACTTCAAAATCATATCCTTTATTTAATAAAAGATAGAAAAGTGCTAAAGAATCACTTCCATATGAAAGAGCTAAAAGATATTTTTTATTCTTCTTTAAGTTCAATAATCTCATCAAGCAATACCTCATAAAGAGAAGTGCTATCTTCTTTTAAGCAATGATCTTTAATGTTTAAAACTTTGATAACTATATGGTGTTTTCCTAAATAAAGATCTATTTTATCGCCTATATTTATTTCTTTTGATGGTTTTGCAAGTTTATCATTTACTAAAAATTTATCTAAATTTGCTAAATCTTTAGCAACGCTTCTTCTTTTAACAAGTCTTGTTAATTTTAAATATTTATCTAATCTCATTTTTTAAAGCTTCCTCATGAATAATGTTTAAAATTTTAAATAATCTATCTTCATAACCTTTATCTTTAGATAAAGATACAGTTAATTGATGATTAATGTATGTTACTTTTATATATTTTAAATAATTTATCATCTTTTCAAATAAAGTATTACCAATTCCTTGAATAGAAGTGAAATCTTTTGATAATAAAATTTCAATTCTAGTAGGGAATGATTTTAAAGAATCAAATTCTTTAAAATTAATATAAATATCTATCTTTCTTTGAGTTAATAAATTTGAAAAATTCTCTGGAATATTTCCATATAAATCTTTTATATAAAGTGTTAAAGCATCAAGTTTTTCAAAAGTATCTGCTTCCTTAATTCTTTGATAAAGTTCCATAATTCCAGATTCATTTTCAAAATTTTTAGGAATATACGCATTATCTATAACACTTTGAGATACTTTTTCTTTTGTATTTTCTTCAATAATTCCTCCATTTTCTCTTTCTTTTATCGCTTCTTGGAGTAATTTTATGTATAAATCAATACCAACTTCTTCAATAAAACCAGCTTGTTGAGGTCCTAAAATATCTCCTGCTCCTCGAATAAGTAAGTCTCTTTGAGCAATTTTAAAACCACTTCCAAGTTCAGTGAAATCTTGAATAGCTTTAAGTCTTTTTTTGCTTTCTTCATTCATTTTCTTTTCTCTATTAATTAAAAGATAGCAAAAAGCCATTTTATCGCTTCTTCCAACACGTCCTTTTATTTGATAAAGTTGGGAAAGTCCAAATCTATTAGCGTCATCTACTAAAATTAAATTAGCATTTCTAACATCAATTCCATTTTCAATAATAGTAGTTGCAAGTAAAAGATCAATTTCACCTTCATAAAATGAAGTCATTACATCATTTATGTCATTTTTATCCATTTTTCCATGAATAATGCCTATTTTTAAATTAGGAATTAATTCTTGAAGTTTCATTCCTAATTCATAAATTGTAAAAATATCATTATGAATATAGTAAATTTGTCCATTTCTTGATAATTCTTTTTGAATAATTTCTTTAATAACTTTGTAGTCTTTTTGAATTACATATGTTTGAATTGGTAATCTTTCTTTTGGAGGCGTTGAAATTGTTGAAACACTTTTTAGTCCAATTAAAGATGATTGTAAAGTTCTAGGAATTGGGGTTGCTGATAAAGTTAAAATATCAATCTCTGGTTTTTCAAGATGAATCTTTTCTTTTTGTTCAACACCAAATCTTTGTTCTTCATCAATTATTAATAATCCTAAATCTTTAAATTTATTATTTTTATTTAATACTTTATGAGTACCAATTAAAAAATGAATCTTACCACTTGCTAAATCTTCTTGGATTTTTTTAACTTCTTTAGAGGTTTGATTACGTGTTAAAAGTTTTATATTGACGTCAAATTCTTTAAATCTAGATAGTGCTAATTCATAATGTTGCTTAGCAAGTAAAGTAGTTGGAGCAAGTAAAGCAACTTGTTTTCCATTTTCAATTGCTTTAAAAGCAGCACGGAACGCAACTTCAGTTTTTCCAAATCCAACATCTCCACATAAAAGACGATCCATTGGAACTCCACTTTCCATCTCTTCTTTAATTTCTTGAATAGCAATAGCTTGATCATGAGTTAAAGTATGAGGAAATTTATCCTCAAACATTTTCATTAATTCATCATCAGGAGCGTATTTATATCCTGGTAAAGATGATTTTTCTTGATATAAAGTAAATAATTTATCTGCTAATAAATTAACTTTTTCTTTAACTTTTTTCTTTGTTTTCTTCCATTGATCAGAATGTAAAGAAGAAAGTTGAGGAGCTTTACCTTCTCTTCCTAAATATTTTCTAACTAAAGTAAAATTATATAAAGGAACCATTAAACGATCATTATTTTTATATTCAATTGATAAATAATCTTCACATTTATTCCCAATAGTTAATTGTTCAATACCTAAAAATTTACCTATTCCATAGGTTTCATGAACTACATAATCACCTTTTTCTAAATCTTCATAACTTCCTAAGATTCTACCTTCTTTATATTTAGAAAAATATGCTGATACTTTTTTCTTTTTATTAAATAAAATTGATGAATCAATAACTGCAATTCCTGAATTTCTATCTTCAAAAGAGAAAGAATATTCATCAAGCAAGATATTTATATTTGAATTTATATCATCTTTAATAGATTTAATAATTTCATAACGTCTATCATAATAATCAAGATTTGCTTTTAATTCAGTTAATTCTTCATTATTTTTAACAACAAAAATAATATATTTAAATTCATTTAAATATAATCCTAATAAATCATGTAATTCTACTTGAGAATCTTTCCTAATAAGAGGATATGATAAAGGAATAACAACTGGATTATTCTCTAAACTTAAAGAATCAATATAATCAATACTTTTTGATTTATCAATTAATGGAGTTTCTTTAAATAATTTTAAATCTTTTAAACCTCTTCCTGAATCAAATAAATCATTAATAAATTCACTAGAT
>CAVGUB010000090.1:0-7142 GCA_963632375.1 Phocaeicola dorei
GATTAAAACATATATTGTAAAAAAATAAAAATTGTCTAAAAAGTCAATGCGAAATAGGGGGAAAATAATATTGCGAAATGGGGGGAAAATAGTATTGCGAAACAGGGGGATTTTCTTGAAATATATAGTAAAATATCCTATAATATTTACATGAATTATTTAAAAAGATATGTTGAAAATGAAATAAAATTAAATATGAAAATAAGCGGTGTTGTTTTAATTGTTGGACCTAAATGGTGTGGAAAATCAACAACAAGTAAATTATTCGTTAAAAGTTCATATATTTTAGATACAAAAGCAAAAATTGAATTAGCTAACTTTGATCCTTATGGAGTTTTAATTGGAGAAAATCCTAGGTTAATTGATGAATGGCAATTCGCTCCTGATTTATGGAATGCAGTTAGAAATGAAATTGATTCAAGAGATGAGAAAAAAGGGCAATTTATTTTTACAGGAAGTTCTACGCCAGTTGACAAAAATGATATTTTTCATAATGGTGCTGGTAGAATCTCAAAAATTAAAATGTACCCACTTACACTTGCTGAATCTTTAGATTCAAAAGGAATTGTATCTTTAAACGATTTATTTGAAAAAAAGATTGATAAGTTATTTTACCAAAATGATAAATATACTTTACTTGATACTGGATTTTATATGTGTAGAGGTGGATGGCCAGAATCACTAATTGATGATAGAAAATTAGCAGTATTAAATACAAAAAAATATTGTAATACATTATTTGATTTTGAAAATTCCCCTAATACTAATTTTAGAAATAAGAAAAAAGATATTTTGATGATGCTTGTAAAAAGTTATGCAAGAAATATATCTACCGAAGTTAAAAAGACAACTTTAAAGCAAGATATCCTAGAAAATGATAGTAGGAATTTAGATGATGATACTTTTGATTCATATTTAGAAGCTTTGCAAGATTTATATATTTTTGAAGATATTGAACATTGGAATCCAAATTTTAGAAGCAAAACTTCGGTTATTACTACATCAACTAGACACTTTGTTGATACATCAATTGCTTTATGGGCACTTAAAATGTCTCCATCTGATTTATTAAACGATCCTAAGACATTTGGACTTATGTTTGAAGATTTTGCTATTAAAGAATTAAAAGTGTATTCTAAAGTATTAGATGGAGAGATTAGACATTATCGTGATAATGCTGGACTTGAATGTGACGCAGTAATCCACCTTGAAGATGGAAGATATGCGTTAATTGAAATTAAATTAGGAGATAAGGAAGGGATTAAAAAGGGTTGTAAAGCACTTAATACATTAGAAAAAAAGTTATTAGAATCAGATCATAATGCTCCTTCTTTTAAAGCTATAATAACAGCATCAGGAATGGCGTATAAATTAGAAGATATATTTATTATTCCTATTAACATATTAAAAGCATAAATATTTATTTTTAGATTCAGTATTTTCCATTTTAGAACATACTGTTTTTATTAAAGTTTAAAAAAAGATAACCATATAATTAGTGAATTATCTATTTAATAAGTTGTCCTTTTAAATTACTCATCTTTTGATCTCTTGATAGTAATTTTCTATTTTTTCTTTATGAAATACAATATGAATCACTTTACATTTGTCCCCAAATGTTTTAGTATTAAAAAGAGGTAAATATTTATGTTTAATCAAAAAGAATACATTAATTCATATCTTAAAGATAATTATAAAACAATAAAAGTACGTATTAGAAATGATGATAAAGTATTAATTAATAAGTTAAATAATTGTAACAATATTAATAAATACATATTAGAACTTATTAAAAAAGATATATATGAAAATAGAAAATATAATTTTATTAATAATGAGATTACTATTGATTTTGAATTAACAAAAACAATGAGTGATTTAGTAAAGAAAGCAGAAGATGCTGATATTTTAAATGATTATGGTCTTTATATGAATATTGCAGACGCAATTGATTCAGAAGGAAAGAAGGAAACTACACACCATATTATTAGTGAAACTGAATGGAGAAAGCTTGTAAGGAGGTATCCAGTATAATGGAAATGATTGATTTTAGTAACTATCCTTTAAGTGATAGGAATTTAGAATATGCAGGAAGAGCAGGTGAAAAAAGAGGAATTATTTATAATAATTGTTACTGGTTCTTAAAGTTTCCTAAAAATACAATAGGTATGGATAGAGTAAGAGGATTATCTTATGTTACAAGTCCATTATCTGAATATATTGGAAGTCAAATATATAAAATTTTAGGATATGAAGTTCACGAAACAATACTTGGTGTATGTTTTGATTCTAAAAGAGAAAAAGTAGTTTGTGCGTGTAAAGATTTCATTAATGATGATAAAAATGAATTATTAATTCCATATACAGCTTTAAGAAACGACACAAATCCTTTAATCATGAATAGAAATGATGAATCATACTCTTCTCCATCAAATATAAATGAAATAATATTTCAATTAGATCATAATGATGTTTTAAGCAAAATAAAGAATGCTAAAGAAAGATTCTTTGAAGTTTTAATAATCGATATGTTAATTAATAACAATGATAGAAATGAAGATAACTGGGGAGTTATAAAATTTAAAGATACTAATTCTTATAAATTAGCGCCGATATATGATAATGGGAACTCTTTTTATGGTAAAGCTAGTGAAGAAAAGATAATTAGTATATTAAATGATGAAACAAAATTAAGAAGTAGCGCTTTAAATGGTATCACTGCATATGAAGATGATAATGAAAATAGGATATCTATTTTAAAGATATTAAATTTAAATAATGAAGATTTAAATAATGCTATTATAAAAGTATATGAACTTTTTAATGATAAATTTAATGATATTGTTCAATTTATTAATGAAATTCCTATTAAATATAATAATCTTTTGATTATATCAAATGAAAGAAAAGAATATTACATAGAAACAATTAAGTTAAGATTTGATGAAATATTAAAACCTAAATACTTAGAGATAATTAATAAATAATGTATTAGTTGTAAATTCAATTAGTACATTTTTTTGTATTAGTGCATCATTTAAAAATTAAGCATTTTCACAATTTAATTAAAAACATTTTAGGGAAACTGGCATAATTTGCTATTTTAAATTTTAGGGAAATCGGCACTTTTTTAAATTTTTGAATAAATTTTGTAATGCTGAAATAATGTTTGTGTAATGTTTTTATAATGTTATACAATGTTGGATAATGTTAAAATAATGTTTTTACAATGTTATACAATGTTTTTTAATGTTAAAACAATGTTTAGATAATGTTTTTATAATGTTGTATAATGTTATTAAAAGATGTTATTGGAGGAGACTTATGAGAATTAATGAATTATATCCTGATGTTATAACGGAAGATCAATGTTATGAATTTAAAGCTACATTAAATAGTGATACTCCTATTAAGTGGGCAAAAACACTTATTGGATATGCAAATGCCAAAGGAGGAATATTATTTGTAGGAGTATCTAATAATGGAGATGCATTTGGAATTAATCTTGATGAAATAGATAGAACAAAATTATTAATTTCAAAAGTTAATGATAGACATATTTTCCCCCATATTAAGATTTCTTATATGATGCGAAGTGTTGATGCTAATGCAGAACACTTTGTTTTAGCTGTTAAAGTTCTTCCTGCAGATTCTCTAATTAGATATAGAGAAGGTGATTATAATGAAACTGTTTATATAAAAGGGGATGGAAATGCTACTCCAGCAACACCTGAAGAAATCATAGCTTTATCAAAAAGAAAATTTGGAGTAGATAACGAAACAAGTGAGATTCTTTATGATGAAAGTAAATGGAATGAATATCTAAGTCTTTGCAAGGAATATAGACAAGATAAAACTATTCCTTCAATAAAAGAATTACAAAATGAAGAGATTGTTTCTAAAGATGGATATGCTAAATCTGGATTTATTATGTTTTCTGATGATTATAACGAAGATGATACAATGATATGTTGTAGACTATGGAAAGATAAGAATAAAACAGGTACTGTTTTAGATAGTAGTAGATTAAAAGGATCAATTGCAAAAGTTTTTGAAAATACCCTTAGCTTTATTGAAAGAAATACTAAAACAGGATGGATTAAAACCGAAAATGGCGGTAGGGAAGAAGTTAGATCATACCCTAAAGAAGCTATAAGAGAAGCATTAGTAAATGCTATTGCACATAGAGATTATTCTATTTCTGGAACTCAAATTGATGTAGATATCTATTCAGATAGAATAGAAATTGTTTCTCCAGGTTCATGGCTTTTACCTAAAGATTATAATGAATATCCAGTTGGAACAATTCCATCTATTAGAAGAAATTCAATAATAGCAGCTTGTTTAGATGTTGCAAACTTAATGGAACGAGGTGGAACTGGATTTCAAACAATGATTGAATCTTATAAATTTAGTCCTTTAGAAAAACAACCAGTAGTATCTATATACCCAGGATTTTTAAATTTAAAATTGTTTGATATGCTATATAAAGATGTAGAAATTGAATTAGATTTAGATAATCTTACTGATGAAGAAAAAGTTTTAACTATTTTGAAATTAAAAGGTCCTAAATCAGTTAAAGAACTACAAAATAATCTTAAATATAGTAGTAGAACTAAATTTTTAAATGAAGTAATAAATCCACTTATGGAATCTGGAAAGATTTATAGAGATGGTAAAGCAAAATCTCCAACTTCAGTTTTTAAATTAAAAAAGTAATGTTTTAAGTATATTGCCTTATAAAAGTAAGAAATTGATAATTAAATGAATTAAAACTAATGTAATTTGGATGCTTTTTAGCAATTTACTTAAAAATAAAATAATAAATAAAGCATAAAAGAACCATAAATATAAAAATTTATTTTATGACATGTTTTTATCATAATTAAGTTTAATTATTAAATAATACTGAATAAAATATCACTGAATTATTTTTCAGTATTATTTTATTAACTTTATTGAATATAATATATTTATCTATGGTAATGAAGGAATGTTTATGAAGGAAGATAAATGTGAAAAATGTGGTACTGAAATGATTTCATATAAAGAAGGACATACTACAGGTATGATTTGTCCAAAGTGTGGATGGAATTGGGCGTATACTCATTTTGAACCATTTGAAATAGATGAGACAATTTATAATGTCAAACTTGAAAAAAGAAATAATCTTTCAATGAATGAAATAAAAGTAATTTCAAATATAATTAATGAAAATTATTCTAACACATCTATTAGCATGAAAAATGGAGATGCTTCTTTTAAAGGAAAATCTAATAATATAGTTAAAAAGTTAATAGAATTGAAGGATATTAAAGTTAATTATTTTATTACTCCGAAATTTCCATATGATTTAAAAGAAGTAGAAGAGTATTTAAAAAATAATTTTTAAGTACGAATTTAAATAAATATTATCAATAATTACTTTATATAATAAAAGTTGCTAAGAATTTTTAAACTTAGCAACTTTTTAAAACTATAATTCAATATATTCAATATTAGATGTTTGCTTAGAACTATAAGATAATTAATTAATCTTTCAAAATTTCAAATAATCTTTCAAAAATTCAATTATTCTTCCGGAAGAATATGAAAGATTATTAAACATTAAACAATATAATATCGCTTACCTTTTGTTTTCTTCCCATTTGTTTTAATTTTATTCTCTTGTAATAATTGAGTAATTATTTGATTAGTAGAAGAATTCTTCATTGAGATTAATTGAGAAAGTTCTAAAGTTGTAGCACCTTCTAAATGAGATGATAAATACGAAAGTATTTTCATCTTTTCTTCGTAATATGTAGTATTCTTATTAATAGATGTGAAATTCATTACTAATTCCGTTCTTTTTGGATTACTCTCTACTTTTAAACTCGGAGTTAAAAAACCATAAGTTTTAAAAGTATGGAAAATACTTGGAACTCCAGTTCCAGCACGATCTGCAAGTTGAAGAAGTCTAAAATATGTCATAATATTTTTATTTAATGGGTTTGTAATACCTCCATTAATAGCTTGATCAATCCCTACTGGAATATCTCCTGAATTAGTTATTGTTATTTCGTTAATTGTCTTTTTAATAAAAATACCAGGAGATATAGAAAAATCACAATTAGTAATTGCATTAACTATTCCTTCAATAACAGAACGTTTTATATCGCTTCCATTTAAATTATTGATCTCATCTACTCTAAAAGGGTTGGGTAAATTATAAATAATATTTTTACTTACTAAATCAAAGAAATTATATAAGTTAGCATTAAAAGAAAAATCATCTGAAACAATACGCTTATCCCATCTTGTGTTGTTTGTAAGATTTTCTTGATAATCTAAAAAATAATTAGGACAAATTTGTAAGATATCACTTATATATCCAAAGAAAAGAATAGTACCATTTTTTAGAACATATTTATCGTTATATTTAGTTAATGCACCAATACGTAATAAAAAATCATGATCATTTAAATTGCTAAACATATTATTTGGATTAACTTCATTAAGACTTTTACGGAATCTTTTAATTGATTCTAAATCAAGATTAGATTCATCTAATTCTAATATATTAGGAAGCGTATCAAATCCAACACCTTTCTTTTTTAAAAGTAAAGACGCAATTTCATCTTCAGACATTAAATAGTCTCCATCTCCTACTCTAATATATGATTTAGAAAGGTTACCATTTAAATATACTGGTTTAACTTCATTTGGAGCTTCCTTTACAATAAAACGAATAATCTTTTTATCATTAATATCTAATATTTCAATATCTTCATCACTAATTCCACAATAACTAACTTTATTTTTAGAATGAAGTGAAGATATTAATACTTTCTTTTGCTCTTCAGGGTTAGATAATCCAATTATCTCATTATATTTTCCTTCCTTTATTCCTAAATATATAACTCCTCCAGAAGTATTTGAAAAAGAAGAATAAGTTTCATAAAGACTATCTGGTATTTTTCTTCCTGATTCTTTAAATTCAGTATGAGAATCTTCTCTTAAAACTTTTAATTGCTTTTCATCTAATAACATAACTTTCACCTATGTATTTATTATATATTATTCTTTCAAAATTTCAAATAATCTTCCGAAATTTTAAATAATCTTTCAAAAAATCAATTATTCTTCCGTTAGAATATGAAAGA
>CAVGUB010000091.1:0-19825 GCA_963632375.1 Phocaeicola dorei
TATAAAATATAAAAGGATTGATTAATTCTATATGAATATTTTAAGTAAGGGTTTGAATATATATCAAGCATCATATATTCTAGCATTAATAATTATTATATTCTTTGCGATTGCATTTATAGGATTAGCAATCCTTTATTTTAATTCAAGAAAGAAAATTATTCTTCATTCTATTGATGATGAACAAATTCTTAATGATGCTAATAATGAATTAGAATCATTAAGAAAGAAAAACAAAAAGAATCTTAAATTAAAAGATTTCTATCTTAAAAGAAAAAGAAATAGTAAGATTGCAAGAATTATCTATGATACATGTATCAGTGTATTCTTCCTAGGATTACTCTTTGGAGTAGGATTCTCATTTATCTATACCTCATCTAATATGGTATGGTTTGGAGATAAATCTTCAATGATCATTGAAACTACTTCTATGTCTAGTGCGTATAAATCAAATAAATACTTATTTGATGAAAATAACAATGAACTAGAAAAATACGAAAGAATCCAAAAATACGCTTTAATCACTATTAGTAAGAATCAAAGTTATATTGATGAACTAAAAGAATATGATGTAGCAGCATTTAAGATGATGCAAGATAACACTGAAATTACTGTTGTACATAGACTTATTAAAATAGAAATTGATGAATCTACTAATACTACTTTATATACCTTTAGAGGAGATGCTAACCCATCTAGTTTAGTTAATGAAACTAAAATCACTAAAGATAAGATAGTTGGAGTATTACATACTACTCATTACCATGGATTTAATAATGCCTTTGTAGGATATTTAATTAAATACTTAAAGAGTAATATTGGTATTATCCTTGTAGTAGTAGGTGTTATGTTATTATTTATTTATACTATTTTATTTGATAAGGTAGTTAAAATACATGATGAAAGATTTAAGAATATTCTTTTTATTAGAATGGATAATTTAAATTATAAGGTTAATAAATACCATGATCCAATTCTTAATTACCAAAGTAATACAAATACTTCAAGAGATGAAGAAGGTATTGAATTTATATCTATTGAAAAATAATTATTCTTTTTAATTAAATAAAGGATTCTAATTTTATATAATATTATAGTAATTTTAAAAAGGAGGTAAAACAAATGAAAAATTTTGGAATGCAACACAAAGTCTTTTTAAGTATACTTCCTTTTTTTGTGGTTTTTGCTCTTATAGGAAGTGGATTTGCATTATTTATATTTGATAATCAAGAAACTAATAATAGTGCGAATATCTCTATTACTGTTGAAAATGGTTATGAATTAGGAAATATCTATTTAACTAGTGATACTGCTACATTTGATAGTACTTCAGATGTATCTACTCCAAATAATCAAGAAAAAGATGATAATAGTTTATCTACTACATTATTCTTTGATTATAAACAACTATACTTTATTAGAAGTGATAATATTACTAAAGAAAGAGATTTTAATATTTATTATTATAATACTAGTGAAGAATCAAATGACTTTAGTTATTCTAAAGTCCAATTAAATTTAGATATATCTATTACAAGTACAGTTCAAAAAAGTAGTATTACTACTGATAGTACTAATGGATATAGCTATAGTACTAGTGCAATTGATTATATTGATTTAGATAGTTCTAGTGCTTTAACTACATATACTACAACTAGTACAGATACTTCAAGTGGCAAAGAAACTACTACAGAAAATACTACTAGTAGTAAATTATCATCATCTACTTCTTATAGTAGTGATAATAAAACTGCTACTGCTACTTATACTCTTCAAACTGGATTAACTAGTGGTACTAATTATTCTATTGATTTAGATTTAATTTATAATTCTACTCTAGCTCCTAGTGCAGATAATAATACAGCATATTTCAGTGAAGTTATTTCTAAAATGAAAACTGCAATTACAGGTAGTTATTCTAAAATAGCACTTAAATTCTATTTAACATACAATAAATAAATTAATCCCTTGGAAATTTTCCAAGGGATTTTAAATTGTTATAAATTATTCGTTATAATTAATTTTACTTTTTGAATGGATATTAATTTCTTAACCTTTAAGTTAATTTTATCATTCACTACTAATAATAAAATTAACATAGATATATAATTAATCTATGTTATCAAATTTTGAAGTTAATGTAATTAAAGCTGTTTATTATTTAAATATAGAAAACTTTCAAGGTCAAAACATTTATCCTTATCCTAAAACAATACATTCTTTTTTAGCAGGTAAAAAAGCATCTCCTTTTTATTATACGGTATATAGGAAATATCCTTTATTATGTGAAAGATATCCTGAACTTGATCAATATCATTTATCTAAATGTTTAGATTCTTTAGTTATTAAAGGATATTTAAAAGAAACAATTACTCCTACTAAGAAAGTTTCATATTATATAACAAAACTAGCTAAAGAAGAAATCCTTGATGAAGATGAATATTAAATAAATAATAATTCTTTCAGTTGGTTAGTGTGACTAACCAACTGATTTTATTATTCTTCTTCATAATAATAAGAATAATCAATTCCTTTCATAAATATTTCTCTATCATTAACTTTATCAGTTAAAGCATTAGTTAATAGTTTCTTAATTGCTTCAGGATATAAAGGACTTTCTCTCATAGCATCTAAATATTCATTTTTATCAATTAAAGACCGATCAACACATTTATTTAATTCTTTTTTTAAAATTAAATCCAACCAAATTCTTGTACTTCTTCCATTTCCTTCCATAAATGGATGAGCAATATTCATTTCTATATATTTATTAAATATTTCGTCTTCAGTTGATTCAGGCATTTTATCTATTGTCTCTAAAACTGATGGTAAAAAATCACCATTAGCAAATAAAGACCCTTCTTTAGATATTGTTTTAGTTCTAATTTGCCCTGCAAAATCAAATAACCCAGAAAATATAAATGCATGAATTTGTTGTAAACCTTTAGTTGTTCCAATTTCAAAAGAATCTATAAGTTCACTTTCAAATAAATCATATGCTTTTTGCTTACTTTTATTATCTAATGTATTGTCTGAATTAGTAAACCAATCTAAGAATTTAGATCCATGATTAGACGGAAACTCTTTTGCAAGTAAAATAATTCCTTCGCTATTCAATGTATCTGATTTATATTTCTTGCCATCACTAGCTTCTAATTTAAGTTGGTTAGTGACACTAACCAACTGAGAATTTTCTTTTTTTAATTTAGATTTAAGATACTTCCAATAATTTCTATTCTTAGAATAATCACTTTCATTTCTAATAGCACCAACTACATCTAGTACACTAAAATACCATTGATTAGATTCTTCATTCCAAATTGCTCTTACAGGTTTATCATTATAAAATTTAATTGATATTTTATTCATGAAAGTATCTCCTTTTTTCTTAAAATTATACTATAAATATAATAAAAACTCTATTTTTCTTTATTAAAATACCTGAAGTTTTTATTTAAAAAGTAATAAAAAAATACGATATTAATCGTATTAATTTATATTTTGGCGTCCTTAAGGTGATTCGAACACCCGACCTATCGCTTAGGAGGCGATTGCTCTATCCAAACTGAGCTACAAGGACATTTATCCTTGTTATATGAAATCATATAACAAGGATGTATTTTAATTAAAATGCACTTAAATCAAATAATGTTATATCATCATTTTCTCTTAAGTTCTTTAAAGCACCATTTGCTTTTAAATATTTTATAACTTTATCAGGGATTTTTCCTCTCTTTTTAAAATCTTCAATTGTTTCAAATGGTTTTTTCTTTCTTTCTTCAATAAAATCTTTAACCCCAAGTTCTCCTAAACCATCTAAAACTTTAAATGGAGGAATTAAAGCATTATTCTCATAATCAATAACGAAATTACTAGCGTCGCTTCTGTTAATATCAATATTTGTAAAAGTAAATCCACGTTCTGCAAACTCAAGACAAGATACCAATGTATCTTGAATACTTTCTTCTTTATTAGATAATGCTTTTTCTGGATTATTAGATTCCTTTCTTGCTTTATATTCCATTAATTTATCATGTATTGCATCGATTCCTTTAACCATTGTTTCAAGATCATATTGATCACATCTTAAGGTAAAGTAAGTTGCGTAATAACTTAATGGGTAATAAATTTTAAAATATGCAACACGAAGTGCCATAATAACATATGCACAAGCGTGTCCTTTAGGGAATAAATACTTAATCTTCTTACAAGAATTAATGTAATATTCAGGGACTCCATGATCTTCCATATCCTTAATTTGTTCATCACTTAATTTCTTACCTTTTCTAACAGTTTCCATAATAGTGAAGGCTTTGGAATTATCTAATCCCATAGAAATTAAGTAAGTCATAATATCATCTCTACATCCAATAACTCCATTAATATCAGTAATTCCTTGCTTAATTAAATCTTGAGCATTGTTTGTCCAAACGTTTGTACCATGGCTAAGCCCAGAAATAATAAACAAATCTTTGAAGGTTCTAGGCTTAGCTTCTCTAATTAATTGTTTAACGAAATCAGTACCCATTTCAGGAAGTCCTGTAGTTGCAATATCTTGTTTAATATATTTATGTTTTAAATTTAAAGCGTCATTATTAATGAATAGTGAAAGGATTTTTGGATCATCAACTTTAATTTTACTAACATCAATATGAGCATCTTTAAAATGTTCATTAGTTAAATCTTGCATCATTTTTAACGCTTGAGGATCAACGTGTCCAAGCATATCGAATTTCAAAATAGTATCGTGGATGCTATGGAAATCGAAGTGAGTTGTTCTCCAAGTTGCAGTTGTATCATTTGCAGGATATTGAATAGGGGTAAAATCATAAACTTCATATTCACGAGGAACAACAACAATTCCTCCTGGATGTTGTCCAGTTGTTCTTTTACATCCAACACATCCAGCTGCTAAAAATCCTATATATGCACTTGAATATTTAGAACTATCTTCTCCTAAAAATTCATTAAAATATTGTTTTGAAACGTTACCAAAAGCTGTTTTATCTTGTAATGTAGAAATAGTTCCAGCTCTAAAAACTTTATCTTCACCAAGTAAGTCTCTTGTAAATAAATGTGCTGTTGATTGATAATCAGCAGGGAAATTTAAATCAATATCAGGAACTTTTTCTGCAGCGAATCCTAAGAATGTTTGGAAAGGAATGTTTTGACCATCTTTAATCATGAGCTCTCCACATTCAGGACAATTCTTATCAGGTAAATCGAAACCTGATGTAATTCCATCTTCTTTATAATCATGGAATTCAACATGTTTACATTTTGGACAATGATAATGTGGTGGAAGAGCGTTAATTTCAGTAATTCCTGAACAGAATGCAACAAACGAACTACCAACACTACCTCTACTTCCAACAATATATCCATTATCGTTAGTCATTTTAACAAGTTTATGAGAAATATAATAAATAACACTATATCCGTTTCCAATAATACCTTTTAACTCAGTATCAAGTCTATCTTCAATTAATTGAGGAAGTTTTTCACCATAGATTTCATGTGCTTTAGAATAACATAAATCTTTAAGCATATTCTCACAATTATCAATTGTAGGAGTAAATAACTTATTTGGTGGAATAGGAATAATAACTTCAGTTTGATCAGCAATATAGTTAGTATTTGTAACTACCCACTTGTAAGTTTTTTCATCATCTCCATACCATTTAAATGCATCAAGCATTTCTTCTGTAGATAAAAATCCTTGATCTGGGTTAGGGAAATTATGTCCAACTTTTTCTTTAAGTCTAGTTCTAGCGTATTCATTTAATGGATGTCTAATCTTACCAACTGCTTCACTTGCAATCATAATATCTCTAAAGATTTTTTCTTCAGGATTACAATAATGGCAATCTCCAGTAGCACAAATCATTTTCCCAAGTTTTTCTGAAGTATCAATAATTTTTCTTAAATTTCTAAGTAATGATTCTTCATTTGGAAGCTCATTCATATTAATTAAATATGAATAACAAGATAAAGGTTGAATTTCAATAAAATCATAATATGAAATAGCTTGTTCTAACTTTTTCATATTACTTCTTGTAGCAGCTTGGAATACTTCTCCATTAAAACATGCACTTCCTAAAATTAAATTAGATCTATATTTATCTAATACACTTCTTGGAGTTAAAGGGAGAGACCCAACATATTCACAATGTGAAATTGAAATAATTTTATATAAATCTTTTAATCCAGCTTTATTTTTACAAATTGCTGTTACATGTTTTGGTCTTAAATATTTTAATGCTTCTTTAGGATAAGGAAGTTTTGAAATATAGTTTAAATCTACATCTTTATTTTCCTCTTCTAATGCAGTAATAACGTTTTCCATACATGCTGCTAAAACTTTAGCATCGTAATCTGCTCTATGAGCTTCATCAGCATCGTAATCAATTTTATATCTTTTACACATTGCACCTAATGAGTGGGCTCTATTTGCTGGATTAACGTATCTATCAATTGGTAAAGTATCAATACAAGAATGTGGCATTTCTTTACCATAAAGCTTCATATATTCTTCATTTAACATGTAAAAGTCGAATTGAGCGTTATGAGCGACAAGACAAGTATCTTCACCACACCACTTTAAAAAATCAGGTAATACTTCTTCAATAGTTCTAC
Organism: Phocaeicola dorei; assembly: GCA_963632375.1. Classification (GTDB taxonomy): domain Bacteria; phylum Bacillota_I; class Bacilli_A; order RFN20; family CAG-826; genus Onthovivens. Next base: position 6,637 of record CAVGUB010000091.1, read on the forward strand.
ATTTAGAAACCATTTCATCAGTAATTTTAGTCTTTTCTTGGATTAAATCTGGAATATGCATCTCAGGATTAACAAGTTCATCGAATGTTTCAATAGTCATCCCATTTTTAATTTTAACTGCACCAATTTCAGTAATCTTATCGTATCCAACTTGAAGACCAGTAGATTCTAAGTCGAGAACAACAAGCGACAAATCTTTAAGTTTTCTACTATCTGGATTAATACATCCAACTAAATAATCATCAATTAAATAAAGTTCACTACCATATAACATCTTAATATTATATTTTTTAGCAGCACTTTGAGCTTCAGGGAATGCTTGAGCAACTCCATGATCAGTAATTGCAATCGCCTTATGTCCCATATGTGCAGCAAGTTCAGCGTATTCACTAATTGAACTTACAGCGTCCATTTCACTCATCTTACTATGAAGATGTAATTCTACTCTTTTTTCAGGTGCATTATCATCACGTAAAGGATCATTTGGAAGAATTTCAATATAGTGAACTTGCATATAAATTCCTCTTGCGTTACTTCCAATTCTACCTTTTACTTTAACATTATTACCAGTTTTAATTTTATTAACTTCTTCTTGAGGTAAATTCTTACTATTAGTTGTTAAAAAGCAATTAATTGCAGCTTTAAAATTACCAACAGTTAATTGGTAACTTCTTTCTCCATCATTTTTATCTTTTGGATCTCCATTAATGATTAATTTGCCACTAAATGCTACTGCATCATCACTAGCACTTAATTCTTCTAAAGTAGTTTCTTTATAATCACTTGCAAGTCGATAAATTCTTCTTCTTTCAAGCATTTGATGTTTTTGTTCTTTAGCTTCTTTTTCTTCATTAACAATTTTTATTTGAGTATCTTTAATTTTTTCTTTATGTTCTTCTTCTCTTTTTTTAAGTTCACTTTTAGATTCTTGAACCTTTTCTACTGCATTTAAATTTAAAACTGTTATTTTGTAAGATAAACCAAGTTCATTAAATAAAGACTCTAAATCTTCATGCAAATTTCTCGTAAATAAATTAGAAAAACATTCAAATTCAGAATCATCTTTAAACAAAATTTTAATCTCACTGCCTTTTAATTCAATATCATAATGGAATTGTTCAAAACATTCATTGAAAATAAAATCATCAATAAATGAATGCAATTCTTCTTTTGTATAATTAGTTTTATAAGTATAAAAAATACGATATTTATATTGTATTTTTTCTAAGTGTGATAAGAATTTTTGATATCCTGAATAAGTCCAAGGAGTATCTTTAATAATAAAATAGTCAAATTTATTAGGTTCTTCTTTATCTTTTTGAATACTTAAAAATTCTAAATCATAATCATTAATATCTTCAATTCCAATACTTCCTAAAAATCTAACCATTTTATTATCCATAAATCACCTACCTAAAAAATATATCTTTAATGAAAATTAATCCCATGAATGCAAATAGGATGATTAATCCAATACCAGAAACAATATTTTTAACTTTAGAAGGAATTTTCCATTCATCTTTCTTTGTTTCCTTATCTTCAAGTTTTGGATCTTTAGTACCAACAACTAATGTATCGTTAGTACTATTTTCTTCTTTTCCTTCTACATTTGCATCAATAACTTCATTATTTTCTTTATTCTTTCTATTTTTAATTTTCTTTCCACCTTTATAGAATAAATTACCAATACCTTCAACAATTTCTACTAAAACTTGCCATCCATCAAGTCCTGGGAAAGGTAAAAGGTTAAAAAGTGCTAAGTTAACTGAAATAACTCCCCATGTATCTAAATAATAATTGAATGGATAATTAGATAAAATTTGAGTTGTTTGAGAGAAAATAGCAACTGGTCCTCCAACACCTGACCATGTTGTTTTGTCCCCTGTTGCAAGTTTAATTAATGCTCCACTAATTTGAGTATTAGCGTTTAACCATTTTCTTCCTGCTAAACTAAATGATTTCCATCCTAAATATTCAAATCTAGCATATGCACTTAAACCAGTTTGTGTTAATTTAGCATTTTCTACTTTGAAATTAGCGTTAACTTTATTCATATCACTAGAATTTAATTTCTTAAAATACATTGTTGTATCTAAAGAACTAACACCTTCTAATGAATAAGAAACTAACTTTTTATCTGTACCAACAATTGGTAAAGTAAAATCAATATCTTTTAATGAATCAACTTTATCAATATCAACAAATTGAGATTCATTATTAACATATACTTTAACATTACTAAATGATGAATCTTTTCTTGATTTAGCACTATAAACACTCATCATTGATGAATAATCAAGTTTATTATATCCCCAATTACTTCCATAGGATAATGAATATAAATTTGTATCCATATTATTTGGAGATGATAAAATAACGCTTAATCCTGAAACACTAATTGTTTGATCTTTTCCTTCACTATCTTGGAAAGTGTAATCATAAGTTAATGTAGCAGCACTAACAACAAATTTTTCATCCATTGTAAGTAAAGATCCATCAGTATTTTTGAAAGTTTCATTAAATTTTTCAGTACTTGTAACTTCACAAACATTAACGCTAAAATCACTATTTAATTGAGGAAAGCATGAACTTGAAATAACAAAGATAATAAATGCTAAAACAAAGTTCATGGTAATACCAGCTAAAAAGATAATAACTTTCTTCCATCTAGAAATACCTTCTAAACTTCTTTCTTTTGAAACTGTTACACCTTCTGGAAGTTCAACTCCTTCTCCATACATTTGGACATATCCACCAAATGGGACAATACCAAGAGAGAATGTAGTTTCACCTTTCTTTCTTTTATGTTTAATGATTTTAGGACCAAATCCAATTGAAAAATCACTACAATAAATATTAAAAATTTTAGCAGCAATAAAATGTCCAAATTCATGAATTGCAACAAGTATTCCAAGTGCTATTAAAAATAACACTATGGAAAGTATAGTCATTAAAACGTCCATTAATAATCTCCTTTTTTAATTATATCTAAAGTTAATTCTCTAACTTTTTTATCTTCTTTTACTAAATCTTCTTCCTTTAATACTTCATTAAATTTATAAGACTTTAATATTTTATCAATTATTCTTTTAATATCAAAATAGTTAATTTCATTATTTAAAAAAGCATTAACTGCAACCTCATTTGATGCATTAATAATTAAACCTAAATTACCTTTTTTATTAATAATTTCATATCCTAGATTAATTAAACTAAAGGTTTTATAATCCACTTCATAAAAAGTGTAGTTATTGTATGTATCAATTTCAGTATCTTTAAATTCTTTGTCATGAGTTATAAACAAAGATAAAGAATCATTAATTTGGGTATGCATATCAGGTTTTCCTACACTTAATTTATAATGATTATCTTTAGTTTTAATAAAACTATGAACATAACTATTTCGATCTATTTTTACTTTGATTTGATTTGGATTGCAATCAAATAAGTAATAAGCTTCTACTATTTCAAATGCTTTATTCATTAAAGTAGAAGAATCAATAGTAATTTTTTTACCCATTTTGTAGGTAGGATGATTTAAAGCATTTTCTAAAGTAACTTTCTTTAATTCATCTTCTTTAAAGTTAAAGAAAGGTCCTCCAGAACATGTTAAATAAATAGTTTCTAAATTATCTTTTGATACATTTTTTAAACATTTAGTAATTGCAGCGTGCTCACTATCAATTGGATATAATTTTCCTAGTCCATTTTCTAAATATTTTTTAACAATTTCTCCTGCTACTACTAATGTTTCTTTATTAGATAACAATAATATTTTATTTAATTTTAATGCTTTTAAAGAAGGCATAACCCCACTAAAACCACTTAATGCATTTAATATATAATCACACCCTGATTCTTCAATTAATTCTAATAATCCATTATCACCATAATAAAAATGGATAGAAGAATACATATCTTTAAAAATTAGATAATCTTCATAATTTTTTAAACATATATATTCTACTTGCTTATTATCTTTTAAGAAGTTTCTTAAAAAAGCGATATTATTTCCAATAGATATCGCTTTTATAACAAACTCATCTCTTCTTTTATTTATACAATCGATACTTTGAGTGCCAATGTTTCCACTAGCACCAAGTAAACATATCTTAATTTTTTTCATCTAAATAAATAAGTTCCATTTATTAATCATCATTAAGATTAATAATGCTGTTGAAATTGAAACAAGGATTAAAGAATCAATACGGTCTAAAACACCACCATGACTTCTTAAGATTGTTCCAAAATCTTTGATATTGAAATTTCTTTTAATGCTTGAGAATAATAAATCTCCCATTGTTCCAACAAGTGGATTTATTAACGCAATAATTAAAATATTATACCAATGTGCTGAATCTAAAACTCCTCTTAAAACTGGAAGTCCACATGCTTCAAAAATAAATGAATAAGCACAGGTACAAATAAATGAAATAACAATTCCACCTACAAATCCTTCCCAAGTTTTCTTAGGAGAAATGTGAGTCATCTTGTGTTTTCCAAATAAAATACCTACAAAATATGCTCCAACATCATTCATTGTTGAAGATAAAATAACAAGTCCAAGTAATAAAGCGCTTCCTAAATATTTAAATAAAGGATCGCTAGTATTTATTACAATATTTGAACTTATTCCATCAACATGACCTGATAAATAATCAAATGGTATATATCTTAAATATAATAAGCATTGCATTCCTAAAGAACATACAAAGAACATTGTAATAAAGTAAAAACAATCATTAATTGTAAATTCTTTATCAAATAAAACTATGAGGAAGAAAAATGCAATATTAACTGCAAAACAACAAATAGATAAACTTGGTTGAGGGAATGATTCTTCAAGTACAAATTTAAATCCATTAAGTGTTCCATTTGCATGATAATAATTGTAAAAATCCATCAAATTAGTTTTAAAAAACATCCAGAAAGTTAAAGTAATCATCATAATATAACTAAATACATAGATAATCCATTTAAACTTCCTACTTTGTTTTTGAGGAGCTTTTAAAAGCTCATGAGTTAAAATAATCAAAATAAGACAAACAAAAGCAAACCAAAACCATCCACCAAGAACTAAACAAGGAATAGTAACAACAACCATTAAAGCTGCCATTATTGCTCTTGAGGTAATGTTTTTCTTTTGACTATCATTTAACTGATTAACATGGCGTTTTATTTCGCCATGTTTTATTTCACTTTTCTCTTCGTTTTCCATTTTAATTAAACTGTCATGATTTCAGCAGTTTTAGCTTTTAAAATATCATCAATCTTTTTAATAGATTCGTCAGTTAATTTTTGAATTTCTGTTTCTTCTTTCTTTCTTGTATCTTCAGTAAAACTATCATCTTTTTTAACTTTTTCCATAATATCTCTTCTGACATTACGAACTGATACTTTACTTTCTTCACTGAAAACCTTAGCTTTTTTAACTAATTCCTTTCTTCTATCTTCTGTTAATGCTGGGAAATTTAATCTAATTTGTTTTCCATCAATAATTGGGTTAATACCAAGTGATGATGTATTAATTGCAGCAACGATAGATTTAATATCGTTTTGATCGAATGGAATAACTAAAAGTTGTCTTGGTTCAGGAACTTTAATTGAAGCGATATCTGTAATATTCATCATATCGCCATAATATTCACATTTTAAATTTTCAAGTACTGAAGCACTTGCTCTGCCTGTTCTTAAAGTTGATAAATTATCGTTAAATGAACTAACGGATTTATCCATTTTTTCTTTACATTCTGTTAAAATAGCGTCCATATTTACTCCTTTGTAATAGTAGTGCCAATATTTTCATCTCCATTAAAGATTTTTTCAAAATTTGAATAATCATCCATAGAAAAAACTCTTAGAACAATATCACTATTTTCTAATAATTTAATAGCACTTTCATCCATAACTTTAAGTTTTCTTTCTAAAACTTCAGTATATGAAAGAGTTTTCAAGAATTTAGCATCACTATATTTATTTGGATCTTTATCATAAACTCCATCAACCCCGTTTTTAGCAGCAAGGATTAAGTCTGCGTTAATATCTAAAGCACGACTTGCTGAACATGTATCGGTAGTATAGGTAGGAAGTCCAATACCTCCAGCAAATAAAGTTACATAGCCTTCACTCAAATATTTATTAGCTAATTCCTTACTATATTTTAAAGTAACTTTCTCCGTATTTAAAGCACTTAATATAATATTTTTAATATTTCTTTTAGTAAGTAACGCTGAAATTGCTTTACAATTAATAATTGTACCTACCATTCCCATGTAATCCCCATCTTCATAAGAGAATCCATTTTCTTCTGCGATTCTTCCTCTAAAGATATTTCCAGCACCACAAACAAGTCCAATCTCTTTTCCTTGTTTTACTAAAATTTCTATTTGATCAATTACTGCATTTAATTTAGTAGAATCAAAGATTTTATGATTTACTTGATCACCTAAAGCTTCTCCACTTAATTTAATAATTGCTCTTTTATATTCTTTCATTTCTTTTCACCTCAAAGTTAACAAAAAGCCCCAATCAAATTCTAAAAATTGAGGCTTTTAAAAAGTTAAAATTTATTATTTAGCTTGAGCCATAACTTCTTCAGCAAAGTTATCAACTCTCTTTTCTAATCCTTCACCAACTTGGAAACGGACAAATTTTAAAACTTTGTTGCCATCTTCTTTTAAAGCTTGAGCAACTGTCTTACTTGGATCGAGGATATATTCTTTATCTTCAAGTGAAACTTCACTAAAGACTTTGTGTAATTTACCTTCGATAATTTTAGCTAAAGCAGCTTCTGGTTTTCCTTGTAATTTTGGATCTTCTTTACATGCAGCAACTTGAACTTCTTTTTCTTTTGCAACAACTTCAGCTGGAACATCAGAAATTGAAATATATTTTGGGTTACCACTACAAATTGATAATGCAATACCTTTTGCGAGTTCATCATTAGCGTGAGCTAATAAAACAACAACAGCAATTTTACCTTGTCCATGGACGTATGTGCAATATCCTTCGCCTTCTTTAACACTTAAAACTTCTGTTCTTCTTAAGCTTAATTTTTCACCTAATTTAACAGCAGCATCTGTGAATAAAGGAGCAACTTTTTCTTTTAATTCATCAAAAGATAATTCGCTATTTTCTAAAGCAGTTTCGTTAACACTGTTAACTAAATCTTTGAAAGCATCACTGTTTGCAACGAAATCTGTTTCACAGTTAACTTCACTAATAGCAATTTTTTTACATTTTTCACAAACTTTTGTTAAGACTAAACCTTCAGCAGCAATTCTATCAGCTTTTTTAGCTTGTTTTGCGATGCCTTTTTCTCTTAACCAATCGCAAGCCTTATCGACGTCATCGTTGCAAGCGACTAATGCATTTTTACAATCCATCATACCTGCACCGGTTCTTTCACGTAATACTTTAATTAATGCGATGTTTGCCATATGTAATTATTCTCCTTTTGATTCAGTAGCTTTTTCTTCTACTGGTTTTTCTTCTTTTTTAACTTCTTGTTTTTGTTGTAAACGAGCTTGGAATCTTGCTTTTTCTTTTTCCATTCTTTCTCTTTGCATTTCTCTTCTTGCAGCGAGTCTAATAGCATTTTCTCTATCAGCTTGTTTTAAAGCATCGTTCATAGTAGCTTCAGCACCTTCATCTTTGCTATAAGCAACTTCTGGTAAACCACCTTTTGATTCAACGATAGCATCACATAATGTACCAATTAATAATTTTAATGATTTTTCAGCATCATTATTAGCTGGGATAACATAGTTGATGTTGTCTGGATCACAGTTAGTATCACAAAGACCAAAGACTGGGATATTTAATTTTTTAGCTTCTAAGACAGCAATCTTTTCATCAGTTGGATCACAAACGATAATTGCGTTTGGAACCTTTCTCATTTCTTTGATACCTTCTAAGTTTTTAGCTAATTTATCTTTTTCTTTACCTAAAAGAATTGCTTCTTTCTTTGGTAATTTTTCCCATTCGCCATTTGCTTCAGCATCTTCTAATTCTTTTAATCTCTTAATACGTGTTGAGATTGTTTTGAAATTAGTTAATGTTCCACCTAACCATCTTGAATTGACGTAGAATGAACCACTTCTTTCAGCTTCTAATTTAATTAAATCTTTAGCACTATCTTTAGTACCAACGAGTAAAACTTTTCCACCTTCAGCAACGATTTCTTTTAATTTTGCATAAGCATTTTCAACTGCTGATTTTGTTTTTGTTAAATCAAGTAAATAGATTCCATTTCTAGCACAGAAGATGTGTTTTTTCATTTTTGGATTCCATTTTCTTGTTTGATGACCATAATGAACACCAGCTTCAATTAATTTTTTAACTGTGATGATTGGTGCATTTGGATCAAAAACTGCAGTTTCCATTTCTTTTGATTCTTCAGCTTTTACAGCTTCTTCTTTTGCTTCTTGTTCAGCAGCAGCAACTTCACTAGCTACTTCGTCAAGAGTAACGCTCTTTTTGTTTTCGGACATTATTGTCTCCTCCTATTTGTTAAGCCTCCACTATTTCGAACACCAACCCTAGAAACATTAAATTATTTTCTAGACTAGGCGAGTGAATCCATAGTGTGTGTATTCTTTTATGCATTCAAAAAATAAATTACGCACAAAAGTAAAAATATTATATAACTAATAAACATACGCTTTCAAGAAAAAAATAAAAAATAGTCCGAATTTAACGAACTATTTCTTAATTTCTTCTGGAAAATATTTATCATATGCTTTTTTAACATTTTCTTTACTAACATGAGTGTAGATTTGAGTAGTATTTATTGAAGAATGTCCAAGTAATTCTTGAATAACTCTTAAATCTGCTCCATTTTCTAAAAGTCTTGTTGCAAATGAATGTCTTAAAACATGAGGATGAAAATCAAAACCTAAATCTAATCCATTTTTAGTTTGAATTTCTTTAATGATGTATTCTAAGCCTCTAGTAGTTAATTTATTACCTCTAGAATTTAAAAATACATAATCTTTATCTTCTTCTTTTAAAGATTTTGCTACTAATTCTTTACGTAAATGTTCAATATAATTTTTTAAATAATATTTAGCGTCTTTACTAAATGGTACAAGTCTTTCTTTATTACCTTTACCAATGATTCTCATAATACGATTTTCAATATCAATATTAGAAAATTTCAAATTAGTAATTTCCATGCATCTAAGACCACTAGAATACATAAGTTCAAGTAATGCTTGATCTCGGTCACGTAAATAATCAGTTCTTGTTTTATTAGCATTTAATAAATCTTCTACTTGTTTTTGATATAAAACTTCAGGTAATTTATTATGATTTCTTGGAGTTTTAATTAATAAGAAAGGATTAGATGATACTAAATTCTTGTTATATAAATAATTATAAAATTTCTTTAATGATGATAATCTTCTTTTTACACTTCTATAACTTTCATTACTTCTTCGATAAGTCGTGTGATCAAGTCTTGATGCGATAAAATCTCTTACGTTATCTAAAGTAATATTTAAATAATCAATCTTATTTTCATTTAAAAATTCTAAAAATAAATCAATATCTTGAGAATAAGATTTAATAGTATTATCTGAATAATTTAAATTATGTTTTAAATATAATAAAAATTCTTCCTTATAATTATTCATCTATATATTTTTTAAACTCCTTAATTGCTTCTAAAGATCTAGCTGCTACAACCATTTTATCTTCTTTATTAGCTTTATAAATTATACCATAATTAGCATTCATAGGAGCAAAATTACTACTACCAGTATGAGTGATATAACGGATTAAACTTCCAAGACAAGTTTTATAAGATAACGCTTTAAATTCTTTATTTTGAAGTCTTAAATAGATGTAGATTGCTGCAAGTAACCCACTAGCAGCACTTTCTACATATCCTTCAACTCCTGAAAGTTGACCTCCAATATAAACATTTTTATTAGTTTTTAAAGATAAATCTTCATTTAAAATCTTTGGAGCGTATAGATATGAATTTCTATGCATTAATCCATAACGAGCAAATCTTGCATTTTCAAGACCTGGAAGCATTGAAAATACTCTTTTTTGTTCTGGATATGTTAAATTAGTTTGAAAACCTACTAAGTTATAGAAATCTCCAATTAAATCATCTTGACGGAGTTGAGCAACTGCATAATAACTTTTTCCATTATTTTCAAGTCCTACTGGTTTTAATGGTCCAAATCTCATTGTGTCAATTCCTCTTGAGGCTAAAACTTCAATTGGCATACATCCTTCAAAGAAATCTCTTTTATCAAAATCATGAAGTAATGCTTTTTTAGCGTTGATTAATTCATTATAAAATTTTAAGTATTCATCTTTTTCCATACCTAAATTAATATAATTACCATCTTCTTGATCATATCTTCCTTTAATAAATACTTTAGAAAAATCAATTGAATCTTTATAAATTATTGGTGCACTAGCATCATAAAATCCATAAACATCTTCTGAAGTTAATTTTGCTAAATTTTTAAGTAAAGGTTCACTAGTTAAAGGACCAGTACAAATTAAAGTAATTCCTTCAAGTGGTTCATTAATTTCTTCATAAATAACAGTAATATTAGGATTTTCTTTAATTTTATTAGTAATATATTCACTAAATTTATTTCTATCAACACTTAAAGAATCGCCACTTGGAACTTGGCTAACTTCACTTGCTTCCATAATGATTGATCCTAAAGTTTTAATTTCTTCTTTTAAAAGTCCACAAGCATTATCTAGCTTTTTACTTTTTAAAGAATTAGAACAAACAAGTTCACCAAAATTAGAAGTATGGTGTGCACCATCTTCTACTTTTGGTCTTCTTTCGTATAAATTAACTTTAATTCCATGATTTGCTAAAAATAAGCTAGCTTCACTTCCAGCAAGTCCTGCTCCAATAACATTAACAATCTTTTCCATAATTATTTCTCAATCTTTTCAGCATGTTTACATTTTGGATAATTAGGACATGCTAAAAATGGTCTTCCTCTACTATATTTTACAACAAGTTTTGCACCACAATTTGGACATACTTTATCATCTGGAACCTCAATTTCTTCTTTTTTAGTAGCACTTCCTTCAATATATCTACATTTTGGGAAATTAGAGCATCCAATAAATTCTTCTCCTCTTTTATTTTTTCTAACAACTAAAGGGGAACCACATTGAGGACACATTTTGTCTAATAATTTTGGAGCTTCTTTTTCTTCTTTTTTAACGTATTTACAATTTGGATAATCTTCACAACAAACAAATTTTCCATATCTTCCAAATCTTTCTACTAAATCTTTACCACATTCAGGACATTTTTCACCTGTTTTTTTAAGTGGTTCTTTATACATTTTTTCTTTTACATCTTCATACATTTCTAAAAATGGATAATAGAATTCTTTTAAAATATGGAGTTCAGTTTCAGTACCATTTTGAATTAAATCTAGATTCTTTTCCATGTTTGCAGTGTAAGAAACATTAATAATTTCAGGGAAATATTTTACTAATACTTTACTTGCAAGCATACCTTTTTCAGTAGGTGCTATAACACCTTTTGTAGAAGTAATATATTTTCTATCTTTTAAAGTTTGAATGGTAGATGAATAAGTTGATGGTCTTCCTATACCTTCATCTTCCATTAATTTAACCATTTTACCTTCACTATATCTAGCAGGTGCTTTAGTTTCATTTTCTTCTACTTTAACTTCTTTTAAATCATAAAGATCGTTTAATTTAAATTCTGGTAATTCTTTATCTTTTTCATCCATTTTAAAGATATCATAACCTGGGAATAAGGTTTTTGATCCACTTAATTTAAATTCTAAAGATATATCTTTTGATTCTTTAAAAGGTACAAAAGAAACTGTTGTATTTAAAACTTTCTTATCACTCATTAAAGAAGATAATGCTCTTTCATAGATTAATTTATAAAGTTTATATGCTTTTAAAGAAAGATATTTCTTCATTTTTTCTGGAGTTCTTAAAACAGAAGTTGGTCTAATACATTCATGAGCGTCTTGTTGACCTTCAACCATCTTTGATTTATGAACACCTTTAAAATATTCTTTACCAAAATTTGATTCAATGAATGGTTTAGCTTCATTAACAAATTGAGGTGCAATACGTGTAGAATCAGTTCTAATATAGGTAATTAAACCTACTAATCCTTCATCAGTTTCACATCCTTCATATAATTCTTGTGCTAAATAAGTAGTTTCTTTTGTAGAAAATCCAAGATATGAGAATGCTGCTTGTTGTAAAGTTGAAGTTCTAAAAGGTTCTTTACTAGATAAATTCTTTTCTTTTGATTCAATTGAGTTTACTTTAACTTGTTTATCATTTTCTAAAGATTTTAATGCAAGATTAGCAGTATTAACGTCACTAATCCTTTCTACTTTTTTACCATTAATTTTATATAATTCTAAATCATATTCTTTATTATTTACTAAAATCTTAGATAATAATTCATAATATTTTTCAGGAACAAAGTTTAAAATTTCATCTTCATGATCACAAATCATTCTTAATGCAACAGATTGAACTCTACCTGCACTTTCTGCTCTAATCTTAGATTTTAAAAGTTTTGATAACATAAAACCTAAAATTCTATCAATAATTCTTCTTGTTTCTTGAGAATGTACTAAATTCATATCAATAGTACGTGGATTATCAAGCGCATTTAAAATTGTTCCTTTTGTAATTTCATGGAACTCTAATCTTTTTGTAGATTCAATTGGTAAATCTAAAACTGTTGCAAGATGATACGCAATTGCTTCTCCTTCTCTATCAGGGTCGGTTGCAAGAATAACTTCATCTGCACTTTTAGCTTTCTTTTTTAAACTATTAACAACTTTTGTTTTATCTTTATTAATAACATAGGTAGGTTTAAAATCATCTTCAATATTAACTCCAAATCCACCTTTTCCACTTGTAGCAAGGTCTCTAATATGTCCAACACTTGCTTCTACTACATAATCTTCTCCTAAGTAATGTCCTATTGTTTTACTTTTAGCAGGAGATTCAACAATAACTAATTTCATTTCTTTTACCTTTTTATTCGTTTTAAAATATAATGATAAATTTAAAGTTTGTAAAGTAAAAATAATTAGTCTTTTTTCTTATAAATATAAATATTTATAAATAATTTTAAAACAAAGTATCCACATCACTTGAATTTTCAATTAATTGTGCACCATCTCTAATT
>CAVGUB010000092.1:0-3281 GCA_963632375.1 Phocaeicola dorei
TGTCCAGATAAATGTCCAGATAAATGTCCAGATAAATGTCCAGATAAATGTCCAGGTAAATGTCCAGGTAAATGTCCAGGTAAATGTCCAGGTAAATTTGATAAAATATTATAAAAGTTTAAAACTAAATAAAATCATGTCAATACTTTAATCTTTAATTTTACTAATAAAAAAGCATTAAAAATGAATATTAAAGAATTATTTTATATAATAAATTTATTAAATAAGGAGAATAAAACATGCATAAAGATGAAGCAAGCTATGGATTTAGTATTTTAAGTGATGCAACAAGAGTAAAGATTGCAAAATTCTTATACATTAATAATGAATTATCATTTGATGATTTGTTAATGGTATCAGGATTAAATGAAGATGAATTAATTATTTCACTTAATTTAATGGAACAAGGACATTTAATCAAAAAAGAAGGTAATAACTATTTTATTAATAAAGAATACGTTGATACTTTACTTGATTTTATCCGTACTCCATGTGGATGTTGTCATAACTAATTAAAGCATTAAAAAACTTGTTTGTAGATATTCTACAAACATTTTTTATACTTTTTTAATTAAAAATACATAATTTTCATCTTCTTTTAAGTAAGAAAATCCAAAAGTTTCAAATAAATCTATTTTATTATTATCGTTATTTACAACCTTAAAAATAATGGATTTATCTTTTATTTTTGATTCTAATTTTTTAAATAACTTTTGAATTAATACTTTTTGAAATTCTTTTGATTCATATTTTTCATTTATTTTAATTTCTAAATCAAAAGAATTATCATCTAACTCATTAAGATTAATATTCCCTACTACTTCTTCATTATAATTAATTTCAAAATAGAAATTATTTAACTCTTTTAATTCCATTTCATTCTCGTATTTTCTTTCTTTTAACATTTCAAGTAACTTTTCATTTTGATTTTTAGAATCAAATGAAATACCTTTTTCTTCTAAAATTCTAGAAATTGCAACACTTGGATCAAATGTATGGTAAACATAATATAATTCATTTAATTCTTTAGGTTTAATGATTTTATATACATTTCTACTAGTTAATTCATAAGTATACGCAAAATATCTGTAGATATATCCAATCCAAAACATAACTTCTTCATTATATTTAGTTTTTCCATAATAAGATATTGAATATTCTTCATTAATTAAAATAAATGCATCTTCTAAAGATATTGTGTCATCTAAAATACCAAGGGTATCAAATTCATTACTAACTCTAGAATACATGAATCTTCTAATAAATATTTCTGAACTAGTAGATGATGCTTCAAGGGATTTTACAAAGATATTTCCTTGAAAAGTACACAAAAACAAACCATCTTTATCCATTTTTCTCATACTAAAATCTCTCCAATATATTTCCCTTTCCCTTTATACTCAATCCTTGCTATTTTAGATTTATCTTGTCCAATCTTTTGGAAATTTACTTGTTCTTTTTTATAATATTCTTTTTCTAGAGACGAAATAAAGCATCTTTCTAATATTTTTAAGTTATTTAATGCATTTTTAGTTAAAAATACATATTGATATCCAAGATTTGTAGCAGCTAAAGAGTGTTTACATTGTTCATCGGTGATTTCACCTTCAATAAATGTATCAATAATTTGAAACATACGATTATCTGCAATTGGAGCAATTATATAATCTACATCTTTTAAAGAATCAATTATTTCTTTAATAATCTTACTATCTTTATAACCATCTAATCTTCCTCTAAAATATGCAATAATTAACATCCATGAAGTATCTACTTCAAATTTAATCTTTTTTAAGTTATTTGGATTAAAATCTATAAAATACGCACTAGAATCTTTAAATCTACATACAAAAGATACCGATTTATCATAACTATCCCCACAATAAAAGCCTTGCCCAAAATCATTATTGAGTCTTGCTTTATTAGTAGTTAATTCTCCTTCAAGTCCTGCTTTTGAAGCGTGCACTAATAAAATATGATCATTTTTAATATCATCTTTATATAACATTTCTTTTTGAATATTTAACTTTAATCCTTTTTTAAAACAATAATTATAAATTTTATCCATTAATTCAATTCTAGGATAAGAAACTCCATTTTCAATTCTAGCAAGGGTAGTTCTATCAACATCTAAAATTTTAGAAAAATCATCCTGAGTAATATTAAAAAATTCTCTAATAAGTGTTAAATCATCTTTTATTCTATAGTCCATTTTAATCCCTTTTGATAGTTAAATTATACTTTTAAAACTCTTTAATTTCAATAACTTGTTTGTAGCAAACGCCACAAACAAGTTTTTATTTTATATGCTTATTTAAATAATCAATACTAACTTCTATTGATTTCATTCTAGATTTATCAATAAAGTTTTTATGAGTTTCAAGTACACAATAATCAACCTCATTATCTAAATCGTTTTGGATTAATGTTTCTAAATCAATTGTACCTGTTCCAAGTTCCATTGAATCACTTTTTAAAATTGGAGTAATATATGGTCCATTCTTTTTAAATCCTCGATCATTAATATGGTGTAATTTCATTCTTTTTCCTAATTTTTTAGTTAAAGAATACACATTAACTCCTGCTTCTAATGCCCAATATGTATCAAATTCAAAATTACAATAAGAAGGATTTAAGTTTTTAACTAGATAATCAAATATTAATTCTCCATTACTTAATCTTTTAAATTCAACATTATGATTATGGTAAAGTAACATTAATCCTTCTTCACTAATCTTTTTACCAACATCATTTAATCTTTTTACTAATTCATCTAATTTTTCTATTGATGAATAATCATAATTATACATTCCAGTTATTACGATGTATTTTGTATTAAATTCTTTAGCTTCTTTCACTATTTTTTCAGTATCTTTTGTTAAAGAATCTAAATCAGTGTGTAATGCACTTACTTCTAATCCAGATTCCTTAATTAATTTATGCCAATTAAAATTTCCACCTTTTCCACAAGGCATACCTGCAAGGCTAGTTAAGATTCTTACAAATAATGGAGTTTTGTGAATCATATAAGAATTGAGTTCAATTGCATCAAATCCTAATTCCTTTAACTTTTTAAGTAATTCTAAAGTATTTTTATAGTTTTTACATAATGGTCCAATCATTAATTGTTGAATTGCTTTTTTCATATATTACCTTCTTTTTTTAATAATTTTATACCTTTTTAAATTTAATTTCATATTCATTTTCCTTATAAAAAAATAAAAAAATAAAAACTTATTTGTAGCAAATGCCACAAACAAGTTTTATTTTTGTTTCAAAAA
>CAVGUB010000092.1:3291-12033 GCA_963632375.1 Phocaeicola dorei
ATATTATAATTACTATTTTTATATAAAATTAACATTTGAATCATTTAAAATCCTTTTTATTTCTATCATTTAATGATAAATTAAATATATGGAAACACATAAAAAACATTTTATAATCAGTGCACTAGTTGGGATATCAATAATCACTATTTCTCTTTTTAGTGTATTACCTCTTTCTACTACTTCTAGCACAAATGAAGGTAAAAACTGGATGAAGAATTTAAGTGATGATACTTTAGTTACTTCTCTTTCGCTTCCAGGAAGTCATGACTCAGGAGCACTCCATTCAATTATAGATTTAAGTGGTAAATGCCAAGATTTAAGTATTTATGATCAACTTAATGCAGGGATTAGATTTTTTGATATTAGATTAGAACAAAGAAATAATGAATTAAAAGTAATACACGGAATAGTTGATCAAAAACTAGATTTTTCTAGTGTTTTAAATGATTTTGAGTCTTTTTTAAAAGAAAATCCAAGTGAAGGATTAATTGTTTCAATTAAAAAAGAAAGTGATGCTAAAAATACTAGTGCTACTTTTGATGAATCATTAATTGAATCTTTAAAAGATTATTCTTCCTCGTGGGATTTAAGTGGAAATATTCCTTTAAAAGTATCGTCTTTAAGAGGAAAAATCTTTTTAATCTCTAGATATGAAAATTCTACTATTGGTCTAGCAGCACATAAAGGATGGTTAGATCCAGAAGATTCTTCTACTTCTAATACTTTTGATATTGAAACAAGTAATCTCCATGTGCAAGATCACTACAAAATGAAAGATATTAATATTAAAAAAGAAGAAATCAGTAAATGCTTTAAATATAGTAATAGTTATAAAGATAAATTAACTTTAAACTTCACTTCTTGCTATTTTTTAAATGATTTTCCACCAGCTTACGCTGCAACAACTGCTAAAATCATTAATAATTGGTTACCTAGTGAAATAGAAAAATATGATAATTTAGGTATTGTTATTAGTGATTTTATCACTAGTTCATTAACTAAAAAGATTTATATGAGGAATTTTAATTATGAGAAAACTAGGTAAAATCTTAAGTTTAGTATTTGCTGCATTTATCATTCTTTTTTCAATTATATTCTTAATTATTGAATCAAGAACATTATTTAGTTTAGATTGGACTTTATACGAAAATACAATTAATGGAGGAATTAGATATTTATTTAGAGTAATAATTTCATTATTTGGATTACTAATAGGAATATTTACGTATATTGTTTTACTTAAAAAATATAATAAAATTCTACATTTTTATCTATACGCAGGATCAATTACATTTCTAATTAGTTCTATTATTATTGCAATATTTGCATCTAATTATTTAGATATTTTGTTTTTTATACTTCCACTACTTTATTATATAAGTATAATGATTTATTATTTTGGAAATTTAAAAATAAAGGGTATTTTAAAAGCCAAGGATTAATTGAAGTTACTGCATTTTTTTAAATCATAAACCTTAAAGTTCACTTTCAGTTAATACCAAAATTAATAAAAAATACACCTAAATATTACTTTAAGTGTATTCTATTCATCATCAGGATCATCAAAATCTTCCCATTTTGATTTATTTTTAGGATCTATCCAATTATAAGAATCAAATTCTTCATATGAATTATCTTCTTCTATTTTTGTAGTTCTTTCTTTATATTTATAATTTCTATTTATTGTAATTTCATCTTCCTCTTCTTCGTTATCATCCATTAATCTTTTAAAAACACTACTTTTTGGAGTTACATTACTCTTATTAATGTTATTATTATATTTCCCAATATTAAAATACTCATAATGATTTAATCCACAAAAAGGACAAATACAATGATTAGTTATAGAATTAAATCTTTTATGGCATTTAACACATTTCATATCTTTATTTTAAATGATTTTAAAAATATTTAAAGAAAAATTACATCCTGACATTTGGATTTAAATATTGTCCATGTTTTTTAGTTTTATTTTTATATTGGATTGCAAATTTAGGACATCTATGTAAACATCCAAGACACATTATGCATTTATCTTTTACCCAAATTGGCTTTTTATCTTTCATTTCAATTGCAGAAATAGGACATTTTCTTGCACACATTCCACATCCAATACAGTTTGATTCAACATGCAAGTTGCTTGTTTTTCTAGCTTTTTCATAATTTTTATAAAATCCTTTTCCAATAATTTTTGGCAAAGTATTTTTCATAAAATTTCCATTCTCTTTATTTTCAATTCTACGCTTAATTTCTTCGAGTTCTTCTTTTTGATTTTTATTCCATGATTCTATTTTTTCTTTACTTGATAAATCAAACATTGGAGTCCATACATCTACCATTCTAATAGAAAAATAAGCATTAAATGAATTATTTAATTCTTTTACCATTTCTTTAGAAAATCCACTAGTTGTTCCATAAGTAGAAACATAAAATGAATATTTACTTAATATTTTAACTTTTTTTAAAAATTCTCTTGTAATTTCAGGAATTCCCCAAAAATAAACAGGAGAAACAATTCCAACTATATCATCTTCAATAAGTATACTTTCATTTTTTAATAAATCAGGCATATATATCAAGTTTTTTTCATCATCTACGATACTTTGCGCAATATACTTTGAATTTCCAGTTGCAGAAAAATATATAATTTTCATCTTTTTACCACCTTATTTTCCCATCATTATAATCATACCATCCCCCATCCATATGGATATCAGTTCCTGTTAATTGTTCAATACAAGGATCAATTAAACACGCCACTAAACATCCTAAAGAGGATGGGTTTCCACTTTTACTAATTGCTTGTTTTTTAATATATTTTAAAACTGCTTTAGGTCTTTTATTTAAATCATCTTTTCCCATTTCGGTTAAAAAATTAGATGGTGATATTGATAAAACTCTAATTTTATTATACTTATAAAATCTTTTAGAAACTTTTTTTGAATAATATACTACAAAGCATTTGCTCAATGCATACGCAATTTCTGGTGCATATTTTTTTCCACATATTCTCGATAATTTTATCATCTTCTTAAAAAGCTTATCTTCATCATCAATCAAATTAAATATTCTTTTTGGTCTTAAAAGACGAGGTATTTCATACGCGCAAACACTACCAATATTAATAATGCATCCATTTTTATCCATTTCTTTATAAAATATTTCGTTAATCATTAAAGTTCCAATTGCATTAATTTTAATAATTCTTGATTCATCATTTACTTTTGGAGGTGCTACTCCTGCAGCATTAACTAAAACACATATTTCTCCTAAAGTTTTTGCGTAATTTAAAGCATTTAGGATGCTTTTTTTATCTGAAACATCGCATTTAAAAGAATAATTCTCAATCATATTATCGCTTAATACTTTTTGTGCATCTTTTAATTTTTCTTCATCTCTTCCAAGTATTAAGATAACATACCCTTTTTTACCAATTTCTAAAGCACTAGAAAATCCTAATCCACTTCCTCCACCAGTAATTACACAAACTTTCTTTTTCATAAATCCTCCTTGCACAAGTGAATAAATTTGGACACTTGCAAAACTTTTGAATTTATATTAAAGTTAACTTAATGTTCAATCAATTAACAAAAATCAAGTTTTGTTTAAACTTGGACAAATATTAAAAATTGTAGGTAAATTTATGAAATATGATTTAAATAAAAAACAAACTAAAGGTGTTAAAAGAACTCTAGATGCATTTAAAGAAAAGATGATACTTCTACTTTCTTTAAAATCTTTTGAAGAAATATCAATCAGTGAATTATGTGAATTAACAGCTTATCCTAGATCAACATTTTATAATTATTTTGATGACAAATATGATTTATTAAATTATTGTTGGATTAGTTTATCTCAAGAAATTAATCTTAATGAATATAAACACGCAAAAGAAAATGAAATGTTATTTATTTATTTTGATAAAATATATGATTTTACAAAAACACATAATGAAATTATTCATAAAATCTTAAAAAATAATAATGAAGTTAGTTATATGTTTTTTTCTTTTAGAAATTATTTAAATAACTATATGCGTTTAATCTTTAAAGATTGTCCTGACGCAAATAAAAAAGATATTCCAAATGAATTATTAGCAGATCAATATAGTAATACATTATTTTTATTATGGGAATTTATTACTATAAAAGATCCAACTTGTTCAAAAGAAAACGCTCATAAATATTTACATCATTTTATAGATAATTTATAAAAAATATCATAAAATGTCATTATTATAAAAACTATTTTAATACATATTAATAACTAAATATTTACTAAAATTAATATTTATTTACTATATCTATCCCAATTTCTATTTTTATCTTCTTCTGTAATACTTCTTATTACTTTACAAGGATTACCTACTGCTAAAGAATTTGAAGGAATATCTTTAACTACTACACTTCCTCCTCCAATTACAACATTATCTCCAATTGTAACTCCAGGCATTACTTGGACTCCTGCTCCAATCCAAACATTGTTTCCAACTTTAATTGAATAAGCATATTCTAATCCTTTATTTCTTCTTTCTGCATCAAGTGGATGTCCTGCTGTATAAAATCCACAATTAGGTGCAATAAAAACATTATCTCCAAAACTAACTTTCGCACCATCTAAAATAACTAAATTATGATTTGCAAAGAAATTTTCACCAATTTCTATATTATATCCATAATCACAATAAAAAGGTGCAAGAATACAAAAAGATTCACTACTTTTTCCAAGCAATTTCTTTAATATTTCTTTTTGTTTTGCTTCATCTTTTGGATTTGTATTATTAAATTCAAAACAAAGTTCTTTAGCAAACATCCTTTCTTTTAATAATTCTGGATCATTATTTGCATCATACATCATTTCTTTTAACATTTTCTCTTTTTCTTTCATTATTTTATCCCCATTCTTTCTAAATAATCTGTTTTATCTTTTTCACTAATTTCTCTTATTACTTTACATGGATTTCCTACTGCAATAACATTACTTGGAATATCTTTTGTAACAATACTTCCTGTTCCAATAATTGAATTATCTCCAATTGTAACACCTGCTAAAATCTTAGCGTCTCCTCCAATCCAACAATTTTTTCCAATATGAACTGGTTTCCCAAAACATCCTCCATTAATCCTTTCTTTTGGATCAAGAGAATGATTAACCGCATAAATTCCAACATTTGGACCAATTAAAGTATTAGATTCAATTGTGACATTAGCACAATCTAAAATAATACATCCAAAATTAATATAAATATTATCTTTTAAAATAATATTTTTCCCAAATTCACATCTAAAATCAGGTTCAATCCAACAATTTTTCCCAATTTCTTTAAATAATTTATTTAATAATTCACTTCGTAATGAAGTTTCTTCATCACTAGTTTTATTGTATTCTTTAAATAATTTTTTCGCTTCTACTCTTCTTTTAAATAAATCTTCATCAAAATCGTTATATACTAATCCTTTTTGCATTCTTTCCCATTCATTCATAATTTCATCCTTTAATGATTATTTAAACGTATATATTTTACTCTTATTACATTTTCCTTTTAAGTTAATTAATTCAATTATTTCTTCTTTGGTATAGTTTTTGTTTTTATCGCACACTACTAATTTACTTTCATCGTTGTTATCTTTAAAAATTGCAATAACTTTACCATTAAATTCTTTTAATTTTCTATTTTCACCAATTATGAATACATCTTGATATTTTTTATCCATTCCTTTTAACTCTTTCGTATATCCATTATTTTGAATAGAATCACTGTTTTCATCATTAGAATTTGGTGCATCATCTACAAAAACATCTATATTTTGACCTAAAAATTTTTTTAATCTTTCTTCAAATATGAGTCTTTTCATAATTTTATATGCTTTTTCTTCAATTGGAGAATCATCATATCCAATCTTTTCCATCATTCTTTCAGCACAATCCACAATATCAAAAGTATGTCCCATATCATAATATTTAACTATTTCTTTAGCGTTAAAAAGTCTAAATACTGCCTTACTTGTTAATTTGTACCTAATACAAATACATCTATAAATATACCCAATCCAAAACATTTCATCTTCAGTATATTTTTCTTTTCCATATGTTGATTCGCCAAATTCTTCGTCTAATATATCAAAAACATCATCATTACTTATTGTTGAAAATAAAAATAATTCATCATCAAATAATTTTGCAATTGAAGAATGCATAAATCTTCTAATAAAAATTAAAGAACTATAATTTGTCTTTTTAATTGATTCTTCAAAAATTTTAGCTTGTTTTTGACATAATTTAATTTCTAATGAGCTTAATGGTTTCATTTTAATAACTCCTCAAAGTACTTCCCTTTTTCTTTATATTCAATTCTTGCTAATTTAGCCTTTTGTATTCCATCATTATCCAATAATTTTCTATTTTTAATACATTCTTCTTTTTCTTTTTCTGAAAGAAACATTTCTTGAATAAATAGTGTATTATTAACTGCTTTTTCTGATTTTAAAACATATTGCAATCCTAAATTAGTAGCACTTAAAGCATGTCTACATTGTTCATCAGTAATATAACCATCAATAAATTCAGAAATAATATCATACATACGATTATCTGCAATTGGAGCAATAATTACATCAGAATCTTCAATCTTTTTTAAAATATCTTTAACTAATCTAGAGTCTTTATATTCATCAATCCATCCTCTAAAATAAGCAATTGCAATAACCCATTCGTTATTTACTTCAAATTTATAAGTTTTTAATTCATTTAAATCTAATCTAAAACAATAAACTTTATTAGATCCAAATATACTTATATAATTTGCCGCATGTTCAAACGTTTCACCTAAATAAAATCCAACACCTAAATCATTATTTTTCTTAGAATTATTCTTAAAATTAATTGGTAAAGAAAATTCTTTTTTAGAACCATGGAATAAAATTACTTCATTATTATCGTTAAAATCTTCTTTATAAAATTGTTCATAGATTCTATTAAATCTAATTTCATTTATATATGCAAAAGAATAAAGTTTTTCTAAATTTACTGTATCAATTAATTTGCGATTATTTTTCCAATGATTAATTGTTTCATAAGTCACTTTCAATTTATCAGCAAGTTCTTCTTCGCTAATGTCTAATAATTCACAAATTAAGTTTATTTCCTTTTCAATTTCCATTTCTTATCCTCTTACTAACTACATTATACACTAGTTCATAAACAAGTTAAATAACTTTATTATGAACTAGTTAATAAATAAGTTTTATGTTGCTAATAAAAAAGCTATCCTTTAATAAGAAATAGCTAATTTATTAATTATTTATATGAAATACTTGAATTTGATCCTGTGTATGTTTTTGATGTGTCCCAATCTTGAGAAGAAAGTTTAACTGTAACGCTTGCACCATTTTTCCCACTTGTTCCCCATTGATTAGTAGATTCTGCAATCATTAAGTAATCTTCACTTGATGCTTGAACAAAGGTATTACTTTCTAAAGTAACTACTGCTGTAATATTAGTTAAATAAAACATTGGAACATCTTGATTTAATACAGTAAATGTACAATCAGATGCATTAAAGTAATCTGTACCTTCTTCACTATCTCCAGAAAAAGATTGATAAATAAAGATTCCACCTTTATCAATTGTGTGACTAGAAGAATTAATATCACTAGTGCCTGTTCTATTTCCATCACCTGAACAAGAGAATACACAACTTGTAAGGTTTGCACTTGATCCACCTTCAACTACTACCATTTGAGCTTTGTTAGCACATCCTTTTGAATTACTTACAGTAATTGAATCAGTAGAATAAACAAGTGGAGATCCATTAGAATTAGTTTCTAAAGTCATATAATCTGCAATAATTGTGCCTCCTCCTCTATCATTAGCAAGACTTGCACATGATGCACCTTGAGTAGAAATATCAACATAACTTGCATTAATTTCTCCTCCATATGTTGTGTGTAAGCCTCTACTACCTGCACTACCTGTTGTTTTAATAGTACTATTTTCGATATCTATGACTCCACTATTTGTAGCAACTACTGCATTTGATCCATTACTTGTTGTTTCAATATTAGCGTATTTAATACTAGCACTTGATCCACTTCCTGAAACTACAATTCCTGAATTAATACCATAGAAATTATAATCATCTCCAACTTGGCCATTTGATGCAGCACTTCCTGATTTATAAACATTAACTAATGTAGATGTTGTGCCTTCAATATTTAAACATCCTCCATTAATAACTAAAAATACTACTTGATCACTAGAAGATGATGCACTCTTATAATCTCCACTTGTAATATTAACTGTAACTCCATCAATTAAATATGCTGCATTAATTGTTTTTGTAGTAGTTTGATGTCCATATTGGAATGAAACTTGAGATGATCCACTTTTAATTTCATTTCCATTTGTATCATATAACTTATCACTTGTTGTGTTATCAGTTGTATTATCTTGAGTATTTGAAGAATCTCCACTTGATGCTTGGCATCCAGTCATTCCAAATATACTTGCTAAAGTTAATAATACTAATAATTTCTTTTTCATAAAATGTAACCTCCATTTCTTTTTTATTGGTTATATTTTATGAATCTAACCTTAAAAAGTTCTTAAAAATAAATAAATATTTTAAAAAAATAAAATAATTAACTCTATATTAAAGGTACTTCCTTTTTCTTGATTACTAATTTTAAAAATTAGTATAATTTATTAAATTAATATTTAATTTATTAATTACCTTAATAC
>CAVGUB010000093.1:0-7555 GCA_963632375.1 Phocaeicola dorei
AATTACTTAAACGTAATGAGGTAGAATATTCTAAAATTAAAAAATATATTCCTGAATATAACGAAGATGAATTTGATTTAGACTACATTGGAGAAAATCAACTTGAAATCTTAGTAAAGTATGAAGGATATATTAAAAATCAAGAAAGGGAAGCTCAAAAATTACATAAACTTGATAATATCAAATTACCAAGTGATTTAGACTATCTTTCAATGGATGGAATTGCTTTAGAAGCAAGAGAAAAATTAAATAAAATTAAACCTTATAGTATTGCTCAAGCTTCAATGATTAGTGGAGTTAATCCAAGTGATATTACTGTTTTAATTATGCATTTAAAAAAGGATAAAAAGATATGATGAGTATTGAAGAAAAGATTCAAAAATTTAAAGATTTAGTCCTTTTTTATAACGAAAAGATTAATTTAACATCAATTACTGATTCTTATGAATTTGATGTTAAACATATTGAAGATAGTTTGCTTCCTTTAAAAGTTTTAGATTTTTCTTCAAAAAAAGTTATGGATATTGGAAGTGGAGCAGGTTTTCCTGGCATTCCTCTTGCAATTTATAATCCTAGTTCAACTTTTTATTTAGTAGAACCAACGTTAAAAAGATGTAATTTTTTAAGTGTTGTTAAAGAAGAATTAGGATTAGAAAATGTAGTTATTGTTAATAAAAGAGCTGAAGATTTAGATAAAAATGAATTTTCTAATTTTGATTTAGTTGTATCTCGTGCAGTAAGTGATTTAAGAATTTTACTTGAACTTTCAATTCCTTATTTAAAAGTTGGTGGTAAATTAGTCGCTTATAAAGGAGATAAAGCTGAAGAAGAAATTAAAACAAGTCAAAATTGTTTAAAAGTATTATCTTCACATGTTGAATCTATTCAAAAAGAAACTTTATCCATTAAAGAATTAATTAGAAATAACATTATTATTGTTAAAGATAAAGAAACTAATCCTAAATATCCAAGAAGATATAACGAAATAAAAAAGAGACCATTATGAGTAAAATAATCGCTATAAACAACCAAAAAGGGGGAGTTGGAAAAACAACCACCACTATTAATCTTGCTGCAAGTTTAGTAATGAAAGGCAAAAAATGCTTAGTAATTGATCTTGATCCTCAAGGAAATTCTTCTAGAGGACTAGGAATTGATACTACTCTTGTTAATAAGACAATTTTTAACGCGCTTATTTTAGATACTAATATTAATAAAGTTATAAAACACACTATGCTTAAAGGACTTGATATTGTTCCTAGTAATTTAAAATTATCTAACCTCGAAAATGAATTAAGATTATTGCATAAAGAATTTAATATTGCTTACGTTTTAAAAGAATGTTTAAAAGGTATTGAAAAGAAATATGATTATTATTTAATTGATTGTCCACCATCTTTAGGCATTTTATCAATTAATGCTTTAACTAGTGCAACACATGTTTTAGTACCTGTTCAAACTGAATATTTTGCTATGGAAGGTTTAGCACAAGTTTTAACTACTATTAAAAAAATTCAAGCAAGTTACAATAAAGAGTTAAAAATTGAAGGTTTTTTACTCACAATGTTTGAATCTAAAAGCATTGTAGCTCGTGAAATTGAAAATGAAGTTAGAGGATATTTTAAAGAATCAACTTTTTTAACAGTGATTCCTAGAAATATTGCATTATCTGAATGTAGTGCTAAAGGATTACCAGTTATTTTATACAAACCAAATTCTGTAGGTGCAAATAGTTACTTATCTTTAGCAAAGGAAGTATTAAATCATGAAGAAGGAAGCAAAGAAGAATAAAATTGTTCAAAATGATTTAAAAGATCTTTTACAAAAATTTCTTCAAGATAATACTGTCGATGAAATTTTAAAACATTCTGAATTTGAAACTGTTAAAAACGTTCCTTTAACTTTGGTTGAAGACAATCATTTTTTAAAAGATATTAAAATAAAAAAAGAAAATATTGAATCTAGTAAAAAAAGTATTAAATCAAATGATATTATTACGCCTTTAATTGTTAGAAAAAATAAAGGAAAGTTTGAATTAATTAGAGGGAGAGATTATTATTTTGCACTTTTAGAATTAAAAGTAAAAGAAGTTCCGGTTCTAGAAATCTCAATTAATGATGAAGGAAGCCTTTTAATTTTAATGAATGATTTAAAATCAAAAAAGAATATTAATTTTTTTGAATTAAGTGAATGTATTAAAATATTAAAAGAAAATTATCATTATTCCAATCAAAAGATTAGCAATTATTTAAGTATAAGCATTCCCCAGGTTATTAATTTATATGTAATTTCCAACTCATCTGATGAGATAAAAGAGTTATGCAAAAATAATAAGTTAAGTTATAGTAATGCTAAAATCTTAGCAAGGCTTAATAAAGAAGATGCTTTATTAATTTTAGAAAAAATAAAAAAAGATAAAATAAGTGCAAGGGAAGTTGAATATTTAGCAAGATTATCTAAGAATAAAGAAGAAAGTGAAAATTTAATTAAAGAAAGTGATATTAAAGATCTTTCTTTAACTTTAAATTTTAATAATAAAAAAGATTTATCTAAATGTATTAAAGAACTTAATACTTTAATTAAGAAAGGAAAAATTAAAATAAAGTGAAAAGTAGAAATTCTAAAGATTTAATAAATTTAATTGTAAGGGTTGCTATAATTGGAAGTTTAGCAATTATTTTGTATTGTGTTCCTATGCTTCAATTTCCTATTATTCCAGGAATTTCATTTTTAAAATTACATTTTGATGAAATTCCTTGCTTGATTGCATCTTTGGCATATGGTCCTTTAACTGGATCATGTATTATCTTACTTAAAGGATTATTTAAGTTGATAACAGATTTAGGAGAAACTGGAGGAGTTGGTACTTTAATTGATATAATTTATGGATTATCTTTAGTAATTCCTGCAGGTTTAATCTATAAAAAGCATGATTCATTTAAAGGATTAATGGTATCTATTAGTGTTGGTGCATTATCTTCTATAATTATGTCTTCATTTATTGGATACTATGCGTTTTTCCCTTTGTATGGACTATTTTTCAATCCAGATTGTAAAAGTTATTACGATACATTAAATACCATTTTACCTTTATTTAATGTAGTCGATAAAAGTATTACAAATCCATATGATATTAGAATATGTTTAGAATTTTTATTACCTTTTAATGTGATTAAAAATCTTATTACTTGTATTATTTCTTTTATTTCGTTTAAACCATTATTAAAACTATTAAAATAACAAAAGTATACTATAATTCCATAAATAATGGACTTTTTTAAAATTAAGAATATAATAATTTCAAGTGAGATTATTTTTTATGGAAAAGTTAAAGTATATTGAAGGATATAAATCTTCACTTTCTTTAAAAGAAAATGAAGAAGCTATTAAAGATATTAGAAGTAAATTTCAAGATTTATTAGAAGCAAGACTTTCTTTATTAAGAGTCACTGCTCCTTTATTTGTTGAATCAAATACAGGTATTAATGATGATTTAAATGGGGTAGAAAAACCAGTTAATTTTAACGTTGATGATGGAATTAATTTAGAAATTGTTCATTCTCTTGCTAAATGGAAAAGAGATAATGTTGCAAAATATGGATTAAAAGCAGGAGAAGGTATTGTTACTAATATGAATGCTATTAGAAAAGATGAAGTTAGAGACAATATCCATTCTATTTATGTTGATCAATGGGATTATGAAGTAATTATTAATAAAGAAGAAAGAACTATTGCAACTTTACAAAAGTATGTTGGTAAAGTCTATACTTGTATTTATAATACTGAAAAATATGTTGAAGAAAAATATGGAATTCCATCTATTTTACCTGATAAAATTGCTTTTATTACAAGTTGTGAATTAATGCAACTTTATCCTGAACTTGAACCAAGTGAAAGAGTTAATGAGTTTGTTAAAAAGCATAAAGCTGCATTTATTTGTCAAATTGGTTTCCCTTTAGCAGATGGTAAAGCTCAAGATGGAAGAGCACCTGATTATGATGATTGGAATTTAAATGGTGATATTTTTGTATATAATCCAGTTTTAGATGACGCATTAGAATTATCTTCAATGGGCATAAGAGTAGATGCAGAAGCTTTAATTACTCAAGCAAAAGCAAGTAATAAAGAATATATTTTAGATTTACCTTATCAACAAAGAGTAATCAAAGAAGAAGTTCCATTTACATTAGGTGGAGGAATTGGACAATCTAGAATTTGTATGTTTATGCTTAAAAAGTTACATATTGGAGAAGTTCAATCTTCTTATTGGAGTGAAGAAACAAGAAAAACTTTAGAGGAAAAGGAAGTAATTTTACTTTAATTTATTAAGTCTATTAGAAAAATCTAATAGATTTTTTATTTTTAGATATCTAGCATATAGAAATTATTTTAAAAAATATTAAAATATAAGGTAGTTATTTTAAAGGATTTATTAATATGAAAAACGAAAAAGATATTGTTGGACTTGGAGAAATGATGTTAAGGCTTACAGCACCAAGAGGAAGATTAATTCCAGATGCTGGTGAATTTAATGCAAGTTATGGTGGAGGAGAAGCTAATGTTTTAATTTCTTTATCTCATCTTGATCATAAAACTGTTTATCTTTCAAGACTTCCTACTAATGAACTTGGTTTTGCATGTAAAAAGAAATTATTAGCACATGAAGTTGATTGTTCAAACATTATTATGGATAATCATACATTAGGAATGTATTTTGTTGATATTGCAGAAGGTTCAAGAAGTAGCAACACTTTATACAATAGAAAACATTCAAGTGCTTCACATATGAAAAAAACTGATTTTGATTTTGATAAAATTTTTGAAAATGCTTCAGTTTTTTATCTTACAGGTATTACTCTTGCTATTTCAAAAGAAGCAAGAGAAACTGCACTTTTAGCACTCAAAAAAGCTAAAGAACATGGATGTAAAGTTATTTTTGATTTTAATTATAGAACTAGACTTTTATCACTTGAAGATGCTAAAAAAATCTATCCATTAGTTATTGATTATTGTGATGTTATCTTTGCTTCACCTTGGGATTTAAGAACTTTAATTGGATTTGAAAGTGATGAAATGGATAGTGATAAATTATTCTTCGATGCATTAGAACATTTCCATTTAGATAGAATTTATACTAAAACTCGTAAAATTGTTGCATGTAATGAACATATTTTAAATGGAATTTCTTATTCTAAAAATGGTAAATTTGAAAGTGGCGAGATGAATTGTTTAATCTATGATAGAATTGGTGCTGGAGACGCTTATTCAGCAGGTGTAGTTCATGGATATTTAAAAGGATATGATGAAGAAAAGACATTATGTCTTGGAATTGCAAATGCAATCTTAAAACAATCTCTTTTTGGAGATTATGCTAAATTTAATGAAACAACTTTACTTGATTTTATTGAAAGTAAAGGAAAAGGAGAAATTAAGAGATAATCTTCTTATTAATTTTAATAGAAGAAGAGTCAATAATTTCAAAATCTTTTCCAAACTCATCTTTTAAATTATTATTTAAAGAATAATTAAAATTATTAAATTCAATATTTGATGAATTAAACGAATATAAATAAGTTACCTTACCTTCAAAGTAAGGTAATTTTTCATATGGTCTTAAATCATGAATATTTTTTACCCATTTTGATTTATTTGCTAATTTTAAAGATATATTATTAAATTTAATATCTTTTATTTGATCTTTATTTTCTCCATAAATAAAGATTCCATTTTCTGAATTACATGAAATGTTTTCAAAAGTAATATTTGAAATAGTACCAACTTTAGTATTTTCATTTCTATTTATTGCAGTAATATTAATCGGTTCACTTGCACCCCAATATACTTTTTTGCAAAAAATTCTAGTATCAATATTTATATTTTTAAAGTGAACATCACTAATATTTCCACTATCTCTTAATTGAAAAGATATACCTCTATTGGAATCATGGATATTAATGTTTTCAAAATAAATATTTTTAAAATCGCTTGCAGTTTCACTTCCAAATTTAATTGCAGCACTAGTAGTTTTTAAATCACAATTACTAACTTTAATATTTTCGGTATTTCCATATTTTGTAAATGCACTTGTAGTTTTTAAAACAATTGCATCATCAGCACATTCAATTTTTGAATTTTTGATTACTATATTTTTTGAGTGATCTGGATCAATACCATCACAATTAGCAACTCTTAAATCATTTTTAATTTCAATTTCGTCAATTAAGATATTTTGACTTCCAACAATATGGAGAGTCCAAAAAGAAGAATTAACAAAATGAGTTTTATTAATTTCTAAACCATCTACATTTTCTAAAAATAAAAGTGGCATTCTTGGATAGAATTTTCCATCGATAAAATATCGATTTACTTCTCCATAGAAAATAGTTCCATTAGCGTCAATTGTACCTTTTCCAATAATTTTAATATTTTTAATGTCTTTTCCATAAATAAAATATAAAAATGGTTTACCATCATAATCACAATTAGTAAATGAAGGAACATCTAAAGTATTGTCTTTAAATAAATTTAAATTAAATAAATCAAAATCTTTAAAAGAATCACTTGCTTTTAAAACACTTCCTTTTTCTAAATATAAAGTAACATTATCTTTTAAAACAATTGTACCTGTTTTAAATTCTTTATTTTTAGGAATAACTACAATTCCTTTGTTTTTACTTGCTTCATCAATTGCTTTTTGAATATATAAAGCGTTATTTTCATTATTTGGATTTGCTCCAAAATCTTCAATATTGTATCTCATATTAATTATTATAATAAATAAAGTTAAAATTGTAAAAGTAAGCAGTTTTTATCGACTTATTTAACTTAAAGCGAAAGATATTATTTTTTAATCGATTAAAACTTGATTAATTTTCGATTTTTAGTTTATATTTGAAATATGGAGGATAAATAATGGATACTAAATTTACTAAAAGTTCACAATACCCTGGTGCAGATTGGTTATCATCTATTAAGTTAATAGAAAATTTGTATGAAAATTTTAAGTTTAATCCTGCAACTTATAAAGAATTGGCAAATATTTATAAAGTTTCTACTACAACAAAATCTTTTACAAGCAAAATAAGTGGAGCCAAACAATTTGGATTAATCGAAATTAAAAATGGCCTTATTAATATCTCTGATGACGGTAAAATATTTTTAAATCCATTGCATGAATTACAAAAAAAAGAAATAATTTTTAAATGTATAAAGAAACCTAAAATTTTTTCTGATTTTATTAATAGATATAATTTTAAAAAAGTACCAAGTCTCGACACATTAGCTGATATTTTAGTGAATGATTATAATATTTTAGAAGCAGTTAAGTATAATGTTGCAAAAATAATTATAAGTTCTTTTCAACAATGTCATTTTATTACTGATGGAATTTTAGTATATAGTATGGAAGAAAATAGAGCTTTACTTACTTGTCAAGATGATAAAAGCGATTCTATAAATTCGAATAATAAGAATGAGAAATATATCGATGGTGAATCTATAATTAAAATTTATAACTCCAATAAAGAAGCCGTTGTTGCAAAATTATTATTTACTA
>CAVGUB010000094.1:0-3504 GCA_963632375.1 Phocaeicola dorei
CATCACTTCCTTTAAATTTACCAACATTAATAACAAGTGAATTTTGATCTGATAAAAGATACGCTAAATAATTAAAATCCCCATTTTCCATCTTAAAATTTAATTGATTTAAGAAATTTTCATTTAATTCATATCCAGTTTCTTCATAATAAATCTTAAGCTGGGTAAAGGTTAAGTTTTTAACAGGAGATACAATATTAATTAATGATGTTCTTGTTCTTTTAGAATACATATCAAAGATTTGTTTTTCAGTTAAAGGAACTGATGAACTCCCAATTCTAATAAATGCTCCTAAAGGACACATCCCATATTTTTTAATGTAGTAAGGTTTTTCATTACCTGATGCCACAATTACGTGGATAATTTTCTTATTATTCTTTTCTTCTACTACAATTTCAAAAAATCCTACAGGAGATGGTGCAATTCTATCTTTAATGTGGTCTCTAATTAATAATTGAGCTTTATCAATATCTTCAAATTCATAAGTTGTTTCTCCATCATCTCCAATCCCAAAATAGATATGTCCACCTTTTGAATTTAAAAATGCTACAACTTCTTTTTCTAACTTGTCATTTATTTCTCTTTTAAACTCTAAATAGTCACTTTCATACATAAATTATTACCTCCTTTGTTTATTCTATAATACTATTTTGCAACAATAAATGCAACAATAAATGCAACTTTATTTGCAACATTAAATTAAGTCAAAAAAAAGAAATATTCTTTAAAATACTTCCTTACAATATAAAAATAATTATATAATTTTATACTAGATAATCACTAATAAATTAATAATAATTAAAAATTTATCTATTAATTTAATAAATCATCCATTAATGACTCTACACTATTAAAAGTTTTGTAATTATTTGGATTCATTTCCATATCTTCTACTTCTTTATATGCTTCAAGTGTAGTTTTATTAGGTATTTCACAATTATTCAATTTAGAATTTAATTTATTTTTCATATCTCATACTCCATTAATTATATAATAGCTAATCCATATTATTTATTCATCGAAATCATAATATGTAGATCTTCCATTACCATGTCTAAATATTATTTTCTTATTAATTAATTAATTCATTTAATAGCTTAACTGAATATGTTTTCTCTTTATTTAATATTTTTCTAGCTAATTCACTAGTAATTGATCCATTTTCTTTAATATATGAAATGATTATTTCTTCATCACTTTTTACTACATTTTTAATAACTTTAGTATTTTTGTAATAAATAGTTACTCTAAAAATATGCATATCTTCAATTAAAGGTTCGTTATAAAAATATTTTTCACATAAATTTCTAACTTTATTTAAACCTGATTCTATTCCATCAGTGTATCCAATTATTTTAAATACATCTTCTATTATATTATTTTTGTAAGTATTCTTTTTGCTACTATTTTCTACTACAATTTTATCTTTATAGATTAATATCCTTGCAGGATTTCTACCTTTATAATCTCGATGGATTAATATATTTGTTACTAGTTCTTTTAAAATATTCATTACTACGTTAATAGTCCTTCCTTCTTCATCTAAAAAGAAAGGATTAGGAGCATATATATCAAGATAATTTAATATTAATTCATATACGATTCGCAGCTATTCCAGTAAATAAAAAGGTAGAAATTACTTAAACTTCTACCCTTAATTTATTATTTTAAAACAACTTTATGGAAAATTTTCTTTCCTTTTTTGATTTTAATACCTGCTTGTAATTTATCTTTAGTAATTAATAAGTTAGAATCAGCAACTTTTTCGTTATCAATACTAACTCCACCTTGTTGGACAAGTCTTCTTGCTTCTGATTTAGATGCACAAAGTTTAGTAACAACAAGTAAATCAAGTACATTAATTGAACCATCTTTTAAATCAGAATCACTTAATTCAGTAGTAGGCATTGTTGAATCATCACCTTCTCCACTAAATAAAGCATGTGCTGCATTTTGTGCTTTTTTAGCTTCTTCTTCACCATGGACTAAAGATGTAAGAGAGAATGCTAAGATTTCTTTCTTTTCATTAATTCTTGAATCACTCCAAGTTTCCATATCTTTAATTTCATCAAGTGAGATGAATGTTAACATCTTAATGCATTTCATAACGTCAGCATCATCAACATTTCTCCAATATTGATAGAAATCAAATGGGGAAGTCTTTTTAGGATCAAGCCATACTGCACCATTTGATGTTTTACCCATCTTTTTACCTTCACTATTTAAAAGTAAGGTAATAGTCATTGCGTAAGCATCTTCACCAGTTTTCTTTCTAATAAGTTCAGTACCTGCAAGCATATTGCTCCATTGATCATCTCCACCAAATTCCATATTACATCCATAAACTTTATGTAAATGGTAGAAATCATAAGCTTGCATAATCATATAGTTAAATTCAAAGAATGATAATCCTCTTTCCATTCTTTGTTTGTAACATTCTGCTCTTAACATGTTATTAACTGAAAAACATGTTCCTACTTCTCTTAAAAGAGAAATGTAATTTAAATCAAGTAACCAATCAGCATTATTAACAACAATTGCTTTATCATCACCAAATTCAATGAATCTTTCCATTTGTTTTTTAAAGCAATCGCAATTATGTTTAATAGTTTCTGCATCAAGCATTGCACGTAAATCATTTCTTCCTGATGGATCTCCAATAAATCCAGTACCTCCACCAAGTAATACTACTGGTTTATTACCTGCCATTTGGAGACGTTTCATTAAACAAAGTGCCATAAAATGTCCAACGTGTAATGAATCTGCTGTTGGATCAAATCCAATATAGAATTTAGCACCTCCATTATTGATTAAGTCTCTAATCTTATCTTCATCAGTAACTTGTGCAATTAATCCTCTTTCTTTTAATTCTTCATAAATTCCCATACCTTTTCTCCTTAATAAATAAAAAATCCTTTATTCTAAAAAATAGAATAAAGGACGTAATTAATAACGTGGTACCACCTTTTTTTAAATATTTATCACTAAATATTCCTTATTGTGTTTAAAACACTAGCTATATTGGGCATACCCATCTAACTCTACTTAATTTCAAATTAGCTGCTCCAAAATGTAACTTCATAGAATATTTTTATCTTTTCACCATCCAGATAATCTCTACATTTAAATATCTCTACTACTTATTTCTTCTTCGCATTACTTAAATAATTTATAACTTATTTAATGATTTAGCAAGAAAAATAAGTTTTTTACTATAAATTATTGAATTTTTGTATATATTCTTTGATTTTTGCTTTTTGGTTTATTTGGTAAAGTGTATCCTAAAACTCTTTCTTCTATTAGTTGGAAACCCATTTTCATTAATAATTCCATTCATTTTTAAGATTGATTCATTATCCAAATTTGATAAATTTGGTTTTAATTCTTTAACTTTGCAAATAAAAATATTCAATAAATTTTGATTTAAAGCTGAATAATCTACTCTTTCTTTAATTCTTAATTCATTCTCTTCCATATTTTTATTCTCTTCTTTTATATTTTATA
>CAVGUB010000095.1:0-8447 GCA_963632375.1 Phocaeicola dorei
TATCCGAAAATATTCTCAATCCTAAAAATTATAGTGTTAAAACCTAAAAACGGGTATTTATTATAACACAAAATGCAAAAATTGCGTAATAAATATTTACAATACGCAATTTTTATTTTATAATTATTCCATGGAAATTAATGAAGATATCAGAAATATACGAAAAAACAAGAATTTAACTCAAAAAGAAGCTGCAGATTTATGTGGAGTCCCTTTAAGAACTTATCAAGATTATGAAAATTTAGAAAAGAAAAAAACTTCTCTTAAATATGAATATATTATGCAAAAGCTAAAAGAATATGATCGATACACGAAAGAGCATGGTATTTATGAATTAGAAGATATAAAAGAAATGTCTGAACCTATATTTTCTAAATTTAATATAAACTTTGCAATTCTTATTGGAGATTATTCTTTTGGGACAGCTTCATCAACTAGTTCTTTAGATTTTGTTATAGGAAAAAATGAGCTCATACCATCAAAATTAGAAGAATTAGAAAGTGAATTAAAAAATACTTTATACAAAAATATAGTTCTAATTAATTATGAAAAATTATTAAATGACAAAGAACTTTTATCTAAAACATTATCAAAGGGGGTTAGAATTTATGAATGATGTCTTTTTAAACTATAAAAATTTACTTTCAACATATATAAACCTATTAAATCAATTTATTTCCAACACATCCTATTCTTCTTTTATTGAAGATAATCAAACAATTATTTCAACTACTTATTTATTATTGAGAATTTCTGAAATAGCTAGTTTTATTCCGATTGATGTAAATTACATAGAACAAAGGAAAATTGAAACTCAAATAAAACAACTTAAGAATATGATAAACAAAGATTTCGATAACAAAAACTATAAAGAAATTTATAGATATGCTACTGAACTAGTTCCAATTTATTCAAACTTTTTAGATTAAAAAAGTTGCACTTTTAAATGCAACTTAATAAATTCAATTATAAAACTGGTGACCAAGGTTCAAGTTCAACAGGTTCTTTAGATAATGCTTCCTTTGCTTTGTCAGATAATTTAGATTTTTTAACAACGACTTCATAAACATATTCATCAAACCATTTATCGCTCATAATATAAATTCCATCAAAACCTAAATCTTTACCCCAAGAATTTGTTACCTTCCAAATAGTTGGTTTTTCATTTTTGTCTAAATTTACCCCACTTAAAGTCATAGCATGATTACAAGATGATGCTCTTAACATTAAACGATCACCTTTATCAAAGCCAAATTTAATCTTGAATACATCATCTAAAGGTAACATTTCAGTTGATAAGTAACCATCTCTTCTTAATGAACTACTACTTACATCACATGCAAACCAGCAAAGTTCACTATCTTTTAAAGATTTAATTGCGCTTTCTTTAAGTTCATTAATTGGTAAATTTAAGAAAATACAGTTATCAGAACCCTTAACATTATTAATATATTTACAAGAATATGGTGTATATTCTTTTAAAGATTTTAAAGGCCAATTAACTAATGAAATATATTCATCTAATTCAACACCAATAAATTCTTTAAAAAATTCTAAAGGTGTTTTGTGAATTACTTTTAATTCATTAACTGATGAATCTTTCTTTTCTTCTGGTTTATCATCCTTTTTATCTTCTTCTTTTTTATCTTCTTTAGCTTTAAAAGTATAATCAAATTCTTTAACTGGCTCACCAAGGCACATTGCTAAAACTTTATAAATATCTTTAAGCATATCACCTTTTAATTCTCTAAGTTTTTCGATATCTTTTGAGACTTCATATTCATGTCTTAAAGTAGCAACATCTTTATTTAATAAAACATTTAAAAGATAATCCATTTCACCACTTGATGAAGAAGAAACACTTTCACCCATTACATCTTTAGGACAAACACCATATTTTTTAACTAAATTAACAAAATAATTCCAATATCCGCCATCATTATCGCCACCAAGACCTAATGTAATACTATCTAATAGTCTTGAATTATCTTTTTCATCAATATGAGCAATTACTTCTTCTAACATTGAATTTGATTTTTCTAATTTATCATAAAACATTAAATATGATTCAGATAATTCGCAATCATCTACTTTTAAATTTTTAATTAAAACTTTTCTTAAAACATTTAAGCCTGCAAACATCCAACATCTTCCACTTTGTTTTTGATTTGTAACTGCTCCACAATCTTTAACTTCAATATTGAAATTAGGTTTTAAATCTTTTAATGCATCACTATTGAATGCTACATTAAAAACTCCATTTTTTCTAATTGCATTTGCAATAATTTTGTCTTCAGGACATTTTTTAAAATCTTCACTATATTCTTTTAATAATTTTTCTGTAATAACTTTTTCCATGTTACTCACTCCTAACTTCTTTATTTTAAACTCAATTTATTTTTAAACAAGTTTAAAGCAAATATTTTTAAAGTAAGTTTGCACAAAAAAATGCTAAACCTGTAATTTAGCATTATTCTTTGCATTTTTATATTCATTAATTGTACAAAATATTACACCTAATAAAACAAATCCTATTGAAATATATATTGTAAAATAAGGTTGATCATGACAAATCAATATAGAAAGCACTGCTCCTAAAACTGGGTTTATTCCAAAATAGCACGATCCAATACCTGCTCCCATTTTTTTAGAAATATCAACTAATAAGCAAATAGCAATTCCATAGCAGAAAAAGCCAATAATAAACAAATATAAAATATTAATATGATTCGTAATATTATTAAATTCTCCAAAGCATAATCCTAATATAAAAGTTACAACCCCAGTAGCTAAACTTTTATAAAGAACTACTTTCTTTGCATCACAATTAATTTTTTTATTTAAGTTATTTTGAATTGCCCATAAAATACAAGGAATTATAATAAAAATCGAATCAACAGAAAAACTAAATCCATTTTCGTTGACTGAAGTTAAAATACACGCAATAAATATGAAAGCAAGCCCGAACCATCCAAAAATACCAATCTTTTCCTTAAATAATATAATAGCGAAAATAAAGGTTAAAACCGTTTGTAGTGATAATAATAAACTTGCTGTATCGCCACTTACTTTATTTAATCCATACATTAATGAAATGCTTGATAAAATATCTAAAACACAAATAATAACAAGATGCAAAACTTCTTTCTTTGTAATTTTTTCTTTTTCTTTGTTCTTTTTTACAAATCGGTCAAATAGCAAAATAATACACATTGCTATAGCAGCACCAAAATAAAGAAAAGAAGTTTTTAAAAAAGTTGGTACTGATGAAGATAGTAACGAAATAAAAGGTACACTAAATGAGTAAATTAATGCAGCTCCTAAAACAATAGAAATGTTCTTTAAATTATCCTTAAAAATCATACGAGAAATTATAGCAAAAAATATTTTTAATTTCTTCAAAAAAAGAAAAAATTTCAATAATTATTTTCACGTGAAAATAATTTTAAAAATCATTATCTTTGCATTTTATCGCTAATTCATTTATTATTTTAACGCTAAAAATTAATAATTTATTGAGGTTATAAAATGATTGATAAAAATTTGATAAAATTCTCGGAAAAGACAAAAAATATTTAATTTATTTAGTTATTTTAAATATTTTTGCTCTAATTTTAAATTTAGGAATCGCTTTTACAATTTGTTACGTTATTGAGATTTCTTTGCAAAATAAAAATAACATATCGTTTTCTTTATATTACGTACCATTAGTTATTTCAATAATAATTTTAATATTGAGATTTATCACATATATAGTCATTGGAAGATGTAAAGCTATACTTGGAGAAAAATCAAAAGAACATTTAAGAAATGAAATTTTTAATAAAGTTATGATTTTAGGTAATAGGAAAAATGAAGATTTATCGCTTGCTAGTTTAACTCAAGTTTCAATTGAAGGTGTAGAACAATTAGATTTATATTATTCTGAGTATTTACCACAATTCTTTTTTGCTATGATTTCACCAATATTTTTATTTATTATTTATTGTTTTATTAATCTTTATAGTGCTATAGCTCTTTTAATTGCAGTACCATTAATTCCTATTTCAATTATTGCAGTTAGTAAATATGCAAAGAAAATATTTGCAACATATTGGGATGAATATACACATATGGGTGATGCATTTTTAGATAACATTTCAGGAATGAAAGAATTAAAAATCTTTAACGCTGATGAAATGTATGAGAAAAAAATGGTAAATGAAGCAGAAACTTTTAGAAAAATAACAATGAAAGTTTTAACAATGCAACTTGCATCTACAACAATTATGGATCTTGTTGCATATGGAGGAGCTGGCATTGGCATTTCTATCGCTTTAGCTACTACTTCTCAAATTACCTTCTTACCTTTTTCAATTCCTACATTAGTATTATTTTTAGTTTTAACTGGAGTTGATTTCTTTTTGCCATTAAGACAACTTGGAAGTGCATTTCATATTTCAATGAATGGTGCAACTGCAGGAAGAAAAATTTTAAGATTATTATCATTAAAGGAACCAACTTGGGGAAAAGAAACAGTTGATAATGATAATATTAAAATTGAAAACTTATCTTTTAAATATTCTGATTCAAATGAATATGTCTTAAATAATATTAATTTAAATATAAAATCACACTCCTTAACAAGTATCGTTGGAGAATCTGGAAGTGGAAAATCTACATTAATTTCTCTTTTAAGTGGCTTTAAAAAAGGATATGAAGGATCGATTTATTATGGTAATAAAGAATTAAATACTTTATCAAGAGATTCTTTATTAAAGCATATATCAATCATAAGTTATGATACATTTATTTTTCATGACACTATTAAGAATAATTTCCTTTTTGCAAATAAAAATATAACTGATGAAGAAATATTAAGCTATTTAAAGCAAGTACATTTAGAAAATATAATCTCAAAAAAAGAAAATCTAGATTATGTAATTGAAGAAAATGCTCAAAATTTATCTGGTGGAGAAAGACAAAGATTAGCTTTTGCAATTGCATTAGCATCTAATAAAGATATTTATTTTTTAGATGAAGCTACAAGCAATATCGATAAAGAAAGTGAAGAAATCATTATGAATAATGTTAAAAATTTATCTAAAACCAAAACTGTATTTATGATTTCACATCGACTTGCAAATGTCTATTTTAGTGATTACATTTATGTTTTAAAAGATGGAAAAATAGTTGAAGAAGGTACAAATGAAGAATTAATAAAATTAAATGGTGTTTTTAATTCTTTAAAAACAAAACAAGAATCATTAGAAAAAATTAAGGAGGTTAAATAATTTATGCAACAAAAAATTAGAAGAAATGGCTTACTAATTATGTATAAATTAGTAGCTTTACTTGGAAAATTAGCATATTTAATTATATTTGCAGTTCTTTTTGGATATTTAGGTAATGCTCTTGCAATGTGTGTAATGATTTTTGGATCATTAGGAGTTTGTAAATTAATTGATCCAAATTTCATAAATATTGATTTAAGTATTTTAATAACTTTAACAATTT
Source organism: Phocaeicola dorei (assembly GCA_963632375.1). Lineage (GTDB taxonomy): Bacteria > Bacillota_I > Bacilli_A > RFN20 > CAG-826 > Onthovivens. Next base: position 5,497 of record CAVGUB010000095.1, read on the forward strand.
GTTCTGGTCTTTTAAGAGGATTATTAAGATTTATTGAACAATATTCAAATCATTATATAGCATTTAAATTACTTGCTTGTTTAAGACAAAAAATATTTCATACTTTAAGAAAATTATCACCAGCAAAACTTGAAACAAAAGAAAAAGGAAATATCTTAAGTATGTTAACAAGCGACATCGAAACTTTAGAAGTATTTTATGCTCATACTATCTCTCCTATTGGTATTGCTCTTTTATCTACAATAACAGTTTTAGTTTTACTTTCATTATTTGGACATTATTCATTCACTTTAATTACTTTAGGTGGTTATATTTTAATAGGAATCGTAGTTCCTTTCGTATCATCTCATTTTTTAAAGAAAAGTGGTTCTTATTACCGAAATGAACTCGGAAAATTCTCAAGTTACTACTTAGATTCATTAAGTGGAATCAAAGATATTTTATTAAATAACAATCAAAAAGAAAGAAGTGAAAAAATAAATAATAATACAAAAGAATTAAATAAACTAAGCAAAGACATAAAAACAAAATCAAGTATTGCAAACGCAGTTAACGTTTTCTTAGTATCATTAACTACACTTTCTTCTTTATTCCTTGGAGTTTACTTATTAAGTAAAAATCAAATTGAACTTACAAACTTAATATTTTCAATCGTTTTAATTTCTTCTTCTTTTGGTCCAATTTTAGCTCTTGGATCCTTACCATCAAATTTAACTCAAACATTTGCAAGTGGTAATCGTATATTAGATTTATTTGAAGAAAAACCTGCAGTTAATGAAATTTATGATAAAAATAACTTTAATTTTGAATCCATTGAATTATCAAATGTTTCTTTTTCTTATAATAATCAAAAAGTCTTAAATAATGTTTCTTTAAACATTGATAAAAACGAGATTATCGGTATCGAAGGAGATTCTGGAAGTGGAAAATCCACATTATTAAAATTAATATTAAGATTCTACGAAATTAATAATGGATCTATAAAATTTAATAATAAATTTGATATTAAAGAAATTAACTCCTTATCATTACACAATAATATTGTTTTAGTATCTCAAGATACTTACTTATTTGATGACACAATATTAAACAATTTATTAATTGCAAAACCTAATGCAACTAAAGAAGAAATAGAAACTGCATGTAAAAATGCTCACATTAATGAATTAATTGATTCTTTAGAAGATGGATTAAACACTCGTGTTGGTTTATTAGGAGATAGAATCAGTGCAGGTGAAAAGCAAAGAATTGGACTTGCAAGAGCATTCTTATCAGATGCTAATCTTATTTTACTTGATGAACCAACAAGTAATGTTGATGTTATGAATGAATCAATTATTTTAAATAGTTTACTAGATATTAAAAATACTAAAACAATTGTTTTAGTAAGTCACAGAAAATCAACTCTTTCTATATGTAACAAAATTTATAAAATGAAAAATGGAGTTTTAATTAATGAAGAATAAAGAATTAAAAGCGTGGGAAAAGCAAAAGAAAATGATACCAATCATGATTAGAATGTATTGCCATCACGCTCATCATACTAAAGGAAATAATATTTGTAATGAATGCAAAGAATTAACCGAATATGCTTTATTTAGACTTGAAAAATGTCCTTTTAAGAAAAATAAATCTTTCTGTTCTACATGTAAAGTACATTGTTATACACCTGAAAATAGAGAAAAGATTAAAAAAGTAATGAGATATAGTGGACCAATGTTATTATTTTCACATCCAATATACGCTATGTCACATGTAGTACAAACTATTAAATATAAAAGAAAATTAAAGAAAGAAAATAAAAATAAGTAAAAGAAAAAGTCAGTTTTTAATTAAAGCAAACTGACTTTTATTTTTTTATTCAAGTTCTGGTACTTCTGGATCTAAGAATAAAAGTAAAATTCCACCGATAAGACTACCAAAGAAGATATTAAGAATACCTAAGCAAATAGGTCTATGTTCAATTGGATTGTGTATTGTCTTTAAAGTTACTGAAGCAATAACAATTCTTACGATTTCCCAAACTAATATTAAAGAATAAATAGTTATAAGATTTGAAATTAATCGATTACGAGCAGCTTCATCTAAACTTGCACCACCATTACGATTAATGAATGTATTAATAACATCTTGGTTTCCAGTAGCAATGCTAATGAGAACAAAAATTACCATAATACCAGTGAATGCAGCTGCAACAATTGCTAAAATTTCAAAAATTTTAATAGCTGTTTTCATATAAATCCTCCTAAATTCAAAATATTATATCACAATATATTAAACTTACATATTAATTTTACATTGATAAGTAAATTGTAGTGTTTTTAAATTTCTTCGCATATTGAAATATAATTATCTCCAATCTTAATTTCTTTTAAAGACCATTTTCTTTTATCAATATTCTGTTTAATTTCAACATGTGTTTCATTTGGAATTATAGAAAATTCATTCATATTTTGAATTAATCCTATTCCAATAGCTTTTAAAAAGCTTTCTTTTAAAGTCCAAATTCTTGTAAAAGATTCATCTTTGTTTTTACTTTTATTAATAAAATCATTTTCCTCTTTAGAAAAGTATTTATACGAAAGTTTTTCATTATATTTTCTTAACTTTTCAATATCACATCCAACTTCTTTACTTGAAATAACCGCAATTGCGGTATCTTTTGAATGAGATAAATTAAATTTTATATCGTCTCTTTCTTCAAAATATAATTTTCCATATAAATTTTCTTTAATCGTCAAATCTTTTTCTTTTAAATTAAATTCTTTTAAACCTTTATTTAATGCAATTCCTGCAGCTAAACATAAAAGTTTATCAGTTTCTAATCTATAACCACTTGCTTTTTTTATTCTATATCCACTTAAATCTTTAATAGCTTCATCTTTAATTGAATTTATGTTTACTAAATATATTTTCATCATGATTATAAAATTATATTATAGATATTTAAT
>CAVGUB010000095.1:8482-10099 GCA_963632375.1 Phocaeicola dorei
AATTATTACTAAAATATTTTATTGTAAAAATTACAACTTATAATTATTATATGTATTGAGGTAAAAATATGAATTTAGGTGATAGATTTAAATTTTATAGAGAAAAAGTTGAATTAACTCAAAAAGAAGCAGCAAATTTATTAGGTGTTAAAAATTATCAATTAGCAAATTATGAGACCGGAAGAACAGAGCCAAACATTGCTACTTTATTAAAAATGAGTTCTATTTACAACGTTAGTTTAGATGAATTATTAAATAATCAACGTAAAATTAATAAAAATAAGCATAGTGAAGATTACAACAATCTTTTAATCGAACTAAATAATTTCTTAAAAAACATCGATAAAAATTAAAATGGTACTTCAATAATCAGGTATTATGTTATATTATATTTTGTAAATAATACAATCTTTGTATTATTTATGGAGGTAAATTTATGATATACATTGCAGGCGACACCCATGGGGATATAGATTTTGATAAAATTGAAAAGTATTTTGATAAAGTTTATTGTTCAAGAAATGATTATTTAATAATTTTAGGGGATGCAGGAATTGTTTGGGAAAAAGAAAATAAAGATATTTTAATTAAATATTTTTTAATTGGTATAACAATAATATTTATAGATGGTAATCATGAAAATTTTGATTTATTAAAAACATATCCTATTGTCACTTTTCATAATGCTAAAGCACATGAAATATTTAATAATGTTTATCATATATTAAGAGGTGAAATTTTAGAATTGAATGGACTTTCTTTTTTATGTATAGGTGGAGCTAGATCAATAGATAGATATTATAGAAAAGAACATGTTTCATATTGGAAAGATGAAGACATTACTATTGATGATTATAATAACGCTATAAATAATTTAGCAAAATATAATAACAAAGTAGATTTTGTTTTAACTCATTGTGCTCCAACTTCAATATTAAATAAAATGTTCCCAAATTTTGAACCAGACAAAAATACAGCATTACTTGAAAAAATTAAAAATCAAATTTCCTACTCAAATTGGTTTTTTGGACATTATCATATAGATAAAATAATTGGTAATAGTCGTTGTTTTTATAACGATATTAAAGAAATTCCAATTATGAACGAAGGTACAAAAGAAATTAAGTATAATTTACTAACTTTAGAATATGAAGGAGAAGAATTTTTAAGAAATTGGAAAACAGGAAGAAAAACGAAATTAAAACCTTCTGATCTTCCTGAATGGTATTATGAAAGTTTTTCTTATAGAAGTTGGTTTTATAATCTTAAAGGGATAAAAGATGTTGCAATTATAAGATCTCCTTTTTTTATTTATTTTAATAAAGATACAAGATTATATTTTAGTTATGATAAAATCCTTCCTAAAACAAGAGATTATGAACCTATCAATAAAGAAGATTGGGAAGTTGATACATGGAGAGTATCTTTAGTTGATATAATTAAAGGAATAGAAAAATATAATCCAACGTTAAAGTTAGATAAAATTAAAGAACAAATAAACCTTGTTTATGATTATTTTAATGATGACTTATTATCTCATGGTGTAATAAGACCTTATTTATATATAAAAACTAAAAGACTTAAAACTAGATATAACGAGATAGCAATCTGTTATGT
>CAVGUB010000096.1:0-14699 GCA_963632375.1 Phocaeicola dorei
ATGTCAGATTAATTGTTATATTGGTGCCGAATATAGGGATCGAACCTACGACCTACGCGTTACGAATGCGTTGCTCTACCAACTAAGCTAATTCGGCAACATTAATATTTTAAACTTTTTATATAAATAAGAAAATAAAAAACGCGATTATTCATCGCGTTATATTGACGAGTGGTGGGCACTATAGGGATCGAACCTATGACCTTCTGTACGTCAAACAGATGCTCTCCCAGCTGAGCTAAATGCCCATCTCCAACAAGCCTTTCGCTCATTGCTTGAATAGTATACTGCAAAGCCAAATCCTTTGCAAGTACTTTTTTAAATTTTTTTCAAAATGTGTGAATTAGTATTTGAAATACATATATTATGGATTATAATAATTGCAATGAAGTTAATTAATTTGTTAAGTAACACAACAGAGATTAAAATGGATGGCCCGTTTGGTATCTTTCTTACTTACATTTATATATTCATAATTGGTTCCTTTTGTGGATGGATTTTAGAAATCCTTTACAGAAGGTTTTTTTCTATGAAGAAGTGGATTAATCCAGGATTCTTAAAAGGACCATGTATCCCACTTTATGGATTTGGATTATGTGCACTCCATTTAATAAGTGAATTATGTTTTAAATATTTAACTAAAGAAGGAAGTTATCCTTCAATATATGGATTACACTTTGGAAGTGTAGAACGTACTTTAGGTAATTTAGATTTTATTTATGTTTCTTTAATTGCAATTTGTTTAATTGGAGTTGCAATGACTTTAATTGAATTTATTGGAGGAATAATCTTTGTTAAAGGATTAAACATTAGACTTTGGGATTATTCAAAACTTAAAGGAAATGTTATGGGTATTATATGTCCTCAATTCTCATTCCTTTGGTTTCTTGCAGGTTCTGCTTATTGGTTTGGACTTCGTCCATTTATTAATTACACAGTAGAATTTTTAAATGAACATGCATGGGTTATGACTTTCTTTATTGGAGCATACACTGCTATTTTATTATTAGATTTTATAAATTCAGTCATTTTATCAATTAAACTTTCTAAACAAGGTAAATTATATAACGCTTATATTAACTACGAACAATTCAAATTAAATAAAAAAGAAATTAGTGTTAGTAAGAACAAAGAAACTGCTTTTATTAACCAAATAAAGAGTGCTTTAACTCCTATTAAAAATAAGTTAGGAGTAGTAAATAAAGCTATTGTTAGCAAAATGTATATAGATGGAGTAGTTCCAGATGTTCCAAGTGACAGTGAAACTCCTAGAATGAAAGAATCTAGAACACAAGATGATAACGATAAAAATAAGGAGAATTAAACATGTTACATTTAGTAGATCATCCATTAATCACCATGAAGTTAAATAAAATGAGAGATGAAAACACAAACACCAAAGATTTTAGAACACTTCTTGATGAAATTGCTTCATTAATGACTTATGAAGTTTATAAGGATTTAAAAGTCGTTCCAACAGGAGAAAAAATCAAAACTCCAACAGGTTCAGTAATTGATAAATTACATTTAGAATATTCTTTAATTGTTTGTCCTATTTTAAGAGCTGGAATTGGAATGAGTAATGGGGTTATGAATATGCTTCCAACTGCTAAAATTGGTCATATTGGTTTATATAGAGACGAAAAAACATTAAAACCAGTTGAATATTTCTGCAAACTCCCTAAAGTTGAAAATCCATTAGTATTAGTTTGTGATCCAATGCTTGCAACTGGTGGAAGTAGTAGTGATGCTATCTCAATTTTAAAGAAAAAAGGATTCAAAAATATTAGACTTCTTTGCCTTGTTGGTGCTCCAGAAGGTGTTAAAAAAGTCTTAGAAGATCATCCTGATGTTGAAATTTACCTTTGTGCATTAGATGAAAAATTAAATGAAAAAGGTTATATTATTCCAGGTCTTGGAGACGCTGGAGATAGAATCTTTGGTACATTCTAATTAAAATAAATATTTAGATATTGATTCAAAAATTACTCCAATAGAGTCATTAATTTCTAAAGTGACTCTTCTAGATGGGGTAATTTTTTCTTTATTAATTACTACTAAATTATCTCCAGAATAGTAATTTATTAAACTTGCAGCAGGATATACACTTAAAGATGTACCTCCAATTATGAGTAAATCAGCATTTTGAAGTGCAATTATTGCTTTTACAATGTTATTTTCTAGTAATGCTTCTTCATATAAAACAACATTTGGTTTTAAATCTCCTCCACATTGACAGTGTGGAATATTTGAATCACTTTTTAAAACATAATCTAAATCATATTTTTTCATACAAGATTCACAAAAATATTCATGAATTGTACCATGAAGTTCAATTACATTTTTAGAACCTGCCATTTTATCTAATCCATCGATATTTTGAGTAATAATTGTTACATTCTTTATTTTTTGAAGTTTACTAAAAAATTTATGACATGCATTAGGAGTAGCGTCTTTATTAATCATAAATTCTCTATAAAATTTATAGAAAGTATCTTTATTTGACTTGTAAAATGAATGGGATAAAATAGTTTCGTAATTTACTCCATACTTACTTTTAAGATTATATAATCCATCTTTACTTCTAAAATCTTTAATCCCTGATTCAGTTGAAACCCCTGCTCCACTAAAGAAGACAATATTTTTAGATTCTTTAATTAAATTTAATAATTTGTTAGTTTTCTCTTCCATATACTTTTATTATATAATACTTTTTATGAATGAAGAAAAGGTATATAAAAAAGTAATTGAAAGAGTTACTTTAAGTGAAGTATGTATTAATGTTATTCTTACTATTTTAAAGATACTTGGAGGAGTATTTAGTCTTTCTAATGCTTTATTAAGTGATGGATTTGATTCATTAGGAGATTGTTTAACTAGTCTTGTTGGATTTATCGCAGGTAAAGAAGCGAATAAAAAAGCAGATAATGACCACCAATTTGGACATAAAAAGATAGAAAATTTAGTATCACTCATGTTTGGAATGGTAATTATATTTACTTCTATTATTTTAATTTATAATTCAATCATATCTATTATTAATAAAACTTACTTAAATGAAAGTAATTATAATTTCTTAATTGCAATTATTATATCAGTTATTGCGTTATTTATTAAAATATCTACTTGTATTTATGTTAGTATTTTTTCTAAGAAAACTAAATCTCCTATTTTAAAAACTCAAGCTTTAGATCACTTACTTGATTCAATATCTACCTTATTATCTTTAATTTCAGTATCTATTATTTATATCTTTTCATCTAATAAGGAATTAAGAATCTTAGATAATATTGCATCATTACTTATTGCATTAATTATGATTGTTGGTGCAATTAAAATAGTAATATCTAATTCAATGAGTTTACTTGATAAGAGTTGTTCTAAAGAAGAAGAGAATAAAATTAAAGAAATCGTATTAAAAAATCCTAAGATTTGTCATATAGACGCTTTAAGAAGTAGAATTGTTGCAAATTACATCTTCCTTGAAATAGAAGTTACTATTAAAGAAGAGATGTCTTTAAAAGATGCACATGATGTTATTGAAGATATTAGACTCGATATCTTAAAAGAAAATAAGAATGTTAAACATTGCTTAATCCACGTTAATCCTTATGTTCATGATCATATAGATGAATTATAGAATTATCTAATTACTGGTACTTTTTGTATCAGTTTTTATTTCTAAAATAAATTATTTTATACAAAAAGGGAATTGAACTCCCTAAAATACTAAAATATAATATATATAGGAGGTTTAAAATAATGATAAAAAGACATATTTATGATCAAATTGTAGATTCTATTAAGTCAAAACCAGTAACTCTTATAACAGGAGCAAGACAGGTTGGAAAATCTACAATTGCATTTGAGTTTGAAAAAATGGGGTATAGTTATGTCTCTCTTGATAATGCAAGAGAAAGAGAAACAGCTAGAAAAGATCCTGATTTATTTTTACAATTGCATCCTTGGCCTGTAATTATTGATGAAGTACAAAAAGCTCCAGAATTATTTGAATCTATTGAAGAAATTGTTAATAATGAAAAAAGGAAAAGAATTGATAATTATGGAATGTTTATATTAACTGGATCCCAATCTTATAAATTAATGAAAGGAGTAACTGAATCTTTAGCTGGTAGAGTTTCAATAATTCATATGATGCCTCTTTCAAGAAACGAAATATTAGGAAGGGATGAACCAGTATTCGATTTTGATTTAAAAAATATTCAAAAACGTGCAAATGATAATCCTCTTACAGTAATTGAATTGTTTGATAATATTGTTAAAGGATTTTACCCAGAACTTTATAGTAATTCTGGATTGAAATTACAAAAATTTTATTCGGATTATGTTGAAACGTACATTGAAAGAGATGTTTCTGATTTAGTTAATATTAAAGATAAACTTTTATTTATGCATTTTATGGAACTTGTTGCTTCTTTAACTGGTGAAGAAATTGTTTATGATAACATTGCAAAGATTCTTGGAGTTGATAAAAAAACAGTTATGTCTTGGCTAAGTATATTAGTAGCTGGTAATATTGTTTATTTATTAGAACCATATAATGAGATGTCAATTGCTAAGCGAATTGTAAGAAGACCAAAACTTTATTTTACTGATACTGGACTTGCATGCTATTTAGCAAGATTAACAAGCGGAGAAATTTTACAAAATAGTAATTTTTCTGGAAGGTTTGTAGAAACTTATATTATTAATGAAATTAGAAAAAGTTATGTTAATAATGGAATAGAACCTCATTTTTATTATTATAGAGATAATAATATGAATGAAATTGATCTTGTAATAATTCAAGATGGAAAATTACATAGAGTAGAATGCAAAAGTGGAATTAAATTTAATAATAGTGCAGTTAAAGGATTTAAACAATTAGACAAAACAAATTATCAAATTGGTGCAAAAGCAATTATTTGTAATACAGATAAAATTTATCCTTTAGATGATGATGTTTATGTGTTGCCACTTTCAGGTATTTAATTATTTTATACAAAAAGGGAATTCAATTCCCTAAAATACTAAATATTATATATGATTATGTAGATGAATTATAGAAATTAATATTGCAAATATTTATAATATATGGGATGGATAAGTGGCGGAATTGGTAGACGCTTAAGTCTCAGAAGCTTATGAAGAAATTCGTGTGAGTTCAAGTCTCATCTTATCCACCAATATTTAAATTTTAGGTTCGATATAAAAATATATCGAACTTTTTGATAGTGAAAATTAAACATCTTGATTTTCTTTCTCAATGAAACTTATGAATTCAATTAATGGTATAATGGTTTAAACAAATAAACGAAGGAGTTATTTTATGAATGATATTTATGTTCAAGCTGAAAATATATCAAAAGAATTTGCTGAATGTTCAAAGTTTCTTATTGCAATTGGAGATGAAACAAGACAACACATGCTTATTGAAATGATGAAAATGAAGAAATGTACAGGAGTAAGAGTTGGTGAAATTACAAAGAAAACTAATTTATCAAGACCTGCAGTTTCACATCATTTAGGAATTTTGAAAGATGCTGGAATTGTAAAAATGAGAAAAGAAGGTACAATGAATTTTTATTATCTTGATGTAGAAGCTAAAACTATACACAAATTAATTGAAACTTTAAGTCATGTAGAAAATGCTTTAGTAACTTTAAAAGATATGCGAAAAGATATTGAAGAAGAAAGATAGGAGAAAGTGATGGATATTTTAGAAGCAATTAAAGAAAGACATTCAGTAAGAAAATATAGTGATAAGAAAATTGAAGGAGAAGTTTTAGAAAAACTCCAAAATAAAATAGAAGAACTAAATAAAGAAAGTGGCTTAAATATGCAACTTATATTAAATGAACCAAAAGCATTTGATTCATTTATGGCACATTATGGTAAATTTCAAGGCGTTAATAATTATGTTGCTATTATTGGAAATAAGGATTCTTCGTTGGCAGAAAAAGCAGGATATTATGGAGAACAATTAGTTTTATTTGCTCAATTATTAGGTTTAAATACCTGTTGGGTAGCTTTAACTTTTAAAAAAATAAAAGATGCATTTAAAATTAATAAGAATGAAAAGATGCAACTTGTTATTGCAATTGGATATGGATTAAATAAGGGAGTATCTCATAAAACAAAAACATTTGAAGAAGTTACTGATATAAAAGGAGAAGCTCCTAAATGGTTTATTGATGGAGTTAACTCAGCTTTACTTGCACCAACTGCTATGCATCAACAAAAATTTAAAATTCATTATGATAATGGAAAAGTAACAATTACTGCATCTAAATGGCCATATGCAAATATTGATTTAGGAATTGTAAAATACCATTTTGAAATTGGATCAGGTAAAAAGTTTGATAAAAATGGAGTAATTCATGAGTAATATAAAAATACATGTTTTTCATACAGGATATGTAAGAGTATCACCTTATTTACCTTTTGGAGGTGAAAATTCAAATATTTTAAAAGCATCAGGGATTTTTCTTCCTAAAGATAAACATCTTAATCTTCCAGTATCATGTTATCTTATTGAACATCCTAAAGGATTAATTTTATTTGATACTGGATGGAATAGAGATATGTCTCCAAAAGGAATTTATGATAAGAAAGCACAAATAAAATCTCTTGGAAGTTCTTTACTTTATAAAATCAATCAAGGATGGGTTGAAGAAGGGAAAAGTATTGATGAACAACTTAAAAATATTGGAATTAAACCTAATGATTTAGATTACGTAATTTTATCTCATCTTGATTGTGATCATGCAAATGGATTATCTCAAGTTAAGAATGCTAAAAATATAATTGTTTCTAAAGATGAATTAAGATTTGCAAATAAGAAAAACATTACAAATAAAATAAGATATCAAAAGAAATGGTGGAAAAACATTAATTTAACTACTTTTGATTTTGATGGAAATGAAGGTCCATTTAATAAAAGTTATGATTTATTTAAAGATGGAACAGTTCTTTTAATTAATATCAAAGGTCATAGTGATGGATTATGTGCACTTAAAATAATTAATAAGGATACTGGGAATTATGTTTTACTTTATTCTGATGGAGGATATTCAACTAAATCATGGAAAGATTTAATATTACCTGGAATTATTGATGATAAAGAAAAAGGTTTAAAATCTTTAAAGTGGATTAAAGAAGAAAGTTTAAACCCTAAATGTGTTGAATCACTTGCAAATCATGATTTTAATGTAGAGCCACATATAATTGAAATTAAGTAATTAAAGCAAATTAAAATCCAACAAATTCATGTTGGATTTTTAGATTATTCATTAACTTTTTCAATAATTTCTCTTCTTGCAAATGCTTCTTTGAAGTCTTTTTGATCTGTGAAGATTTCATGTTTATAAGGATTTGTTTTAGTTTTGATTGCTCTAATTATAATAGCTGTTAATGCAAGTACGTTAATTGCAAGTGCAAGTACTGCGATAAATCCTTGAGCAAATGGATTTGCAACTGTTGGAGCTGTGGCACCAGTTGCGGTTGCAATTGTTGCACCAGGACCATAGACTGAAGTAACAACGTTGAATGGTTCTTGATCTTGGAAATAAGGGACAACTTGAGCAAACATACACCAAATTGCAAGTGTATTAGCTCTATTTTGAATCCATCCACCTTTATTCCAGAAGAAGTTAGCGAATGTTGGAGCAAGTAATAATGCTAAACCACAATACCAAGAGTGTGTTGGTAAGTTGAGGTAAGTATATTCGAAGTTCCAAACATCATAAGCGATAATGTAAACCCAAGTCATATCAGGCCATAACATATCTTTTTTACCTTTTGATGAGTAGATTCCCCACCAGCCTGTCATACAAGCGATGTTGATTAATCCAGCGATACCATTGACTGTATTCCACCAGCCACCGTATAACCAGACTCCTTCACTTGATTTCCACCAACCAGCACCATTTATAGCACCAGCTGCTTGTGCACCTTTGATTGCACTTTCGAAATCACTAGCACATGCAATGAGAATGTTGATTGCAACGATTAAGAATGGGAAAGGTTTAAACCAATTTTTCTTTCCAATACCCCAACCATACTTGATCATCATGAATCCGATACATCCTGCAGTTGCAGCATAAAGTTTTGCATAGTGGAACCATGAGTTCATTTTAGTAAATGTCCAGTTTTTTGCTGCCCATGAATTTGGATCAGCATTTCCCCAAATTGTTAAAACAATAAAATAAATTGTTAACAATCCTGGAATTCCTAAAAAGAAGATAATGCCACCAGTTTTTGTTCTTCGAGCAAGTTCATTACAGACGATTAAACCTACGAAGACAAGGGCCCATCCAATTAATTGTAAGTAGGATTGGTCACCATAGATATTAAATAACATTTTCTCTCTCCTTTTTTTATTTAATATAATAACTATACCACTTTTATTTGGGATTTAAATACCAAATTTAAAAATATTGATATAATTTTACAAAAAAGTTCAATAAGTATACAAATTTTTGAATTAGTGCATTAAATTTTTTTAGAATTTGAAAAATTTTTGTGCTTTATTGTCAATTATTTTATATAATATTAACCATAAAAGGAGGCAAGAAATGAAATCTAAAGTTTATTTTTCAAAAAATATAACACCTAGTGAAGTATGTAAATTATATGATTTATTAGGTATTAAACTTGAAGGCAAGGTTGCCGCTAAAATCCATTCAGGAGAAAAAGGTAATCAAAACTATTTAAAACCTGAATTCTGGAAAGATATTATTAATAAGTTAGACGCAACAGTTGTAGAATGCAATACTGCATATGAAGGTAGTAGAAATACAAGTGAAAAACATCTTAAATTATTAAAAGATCATGGATGGAGTGGTACTTTCAAAGTAGATTTACTTGATGAAGAAGGACCAGATAAAGTACTTGAAATTCCAAATGGTTTTGAAATTAAAAAGAACTATGTTGGAAAAGATTTATTAAATTATGATAGTTTAATTGTACTTTCTCATTTCAAAGGACATCCAATGGGTGGATTTGGAGGAGCTTTAAAACAACTTTCAATTGGTTGTGCTTCTAGCTATGGAAAAGCTTATATCCATGGAGCAGGAGAAGTAGAAAAGATTTGGACTCAAGAACAAGATAAATTCTTAAGAAGTATGGCAGATGCTGCTAGTTCAGTTCATAACTTATTTAAAGATAAAGTTTGTTATATTTCTGTTATGAAAAATTTAAGTGTTGATTGTGATTGTTGTGCAGTTGCTGAAGATCCATGTATGGCTGATATTGGTATTTTAGCAAGTTTAGATCCAATTGCACTTGACAAAGCTTGTTTAGATTTAATTTATGCTTCTAAAGATAAAGGGAGAGATCACTTTATCGAAAGAGTTGAATCAAGACATGGTGCTTTAACAATTGAAGCAGCAAGTAAATTAGGATTTGGTTCAACCGATTATGAATTAATAGAGGTCAAATAGAAATGGAAAAAAAGAAAAAGAGTAGAGTATTAGGTATTATTACTTCTATATTAATCTTTGCATTAGGTATTGCAGCATTATTCTTACCAATGGTTGCAGCAAGTGCATTAACAACATTCCTTGGTGCATTCTTAATTGCTATGGGTGTTATGATGTTCGTTATGGCATTTACATGCTTTGCAGTAGGATTTGGTGCATTCTTTATAGGTGGTATTATCTCACTCATTATTGGTATTTTACTTATCAATAACCCAAGTGGAGTTGTTAAAGTAATCGTTATTATCTTTGCAGTTCTTGCATTATTAAGTGGTATTTTCAAAGTTACATTCAGTTTCCAATGTATCGCAATGCGTAATAAATATTGGATTAGTGAATTAATCTTTGGTGCTTTATACCTTGTAATTAGTATTGCTATCTTTGTAAACTTAAATAAAATTGATTATGCACAATTATTAGCATATTGCTTTGGTGCATACTTAATTATCTTAGGTATTTCTAAATTTATTGATAGTGTTTCAAAGGATACTCCAGAATACAATATCAAAGTCAGCCAAGTTAAAGAATTTTACAAAGAAAAACATGGTAAGAAAGAATTTGCTAACGAAGAAGAAGTCGTAGATGGTGAATTCACAGAAAAGAAAGAAGAATCAAAAGAATCTTCAGAAAGTAAATAAAAATTAAGTAATTAAAAATGTCTTGGATTAATTTCCAAGACATTTTTATATACATTAACTTAATTCAGTAATACCTTTATAGAGGGAATAATATGCACCTTTTTTCTCAATTAAGGCATCATGATTTCCTCTTTCAATGATTCTTCCATGATCAAGAACAATAATTGCAGTAGCATTTCTAACAGTAGAAAGTCTATGTGCAATAACTAAAGATGTTCTATTTTCCATTAATTTATCCATTGATTTTTCAATTAATTTTTCACTTCTAGTATCAATATTACTTGTAGCTTCATCAAGAATAAGTAATGGTGGTTTAGAAATTGCTGCACGAGATAATGCAACAAGTTGTCTTTCACCTTGAGATAAGTTAATTGCGTCATCATATAAAGGAGTATCATATTTATCTTTTAATTTTTGGATAAAATCATATGCTCCTCCAATTCGACTAGCTTCAATAACTTCTTCCTTAGTAGAATGCATTCTAGGGAAACGGATATTATTATAGATTGTATCTGTAAAAATATGGGTATCTTGAGTAACAAGAGAAGTTGCTCTTCTTAAACTTTCTAACTTCATATCGTAAATTGAAATTCCATCAAGTGTGATTTCTCCTGATTGAATATCATAGAATCTAGAAATTAAAGAAATAATTGTAGTTTTTCCAGCACCAGTTGATCCAACAAAAGCAATTTTTTCACCTCTTGATGCATAGAAAGAAACATTATGGAGAATAATTTTATTCTTATTGTATCCAAATGTTACATCATTAAAGACTACATCTCCTTTTAAAGGAGTAAGTTCTCCATTTTCTTTTTCCCAATAATATGTAGAATCATCTTTTTTGATTAATTTAACTGTTCCTTTATCTTTAACGTTTTCTTCTTCCTCATGTAAGAATGCAAAGATACGTTCAGCACCTGCAAGCATAGTAAGTAAGTTATTAAGATGAATAGTAAAGAAATTGAATGGTTGACCACTTTGACGTACAAAGATTGTAAATGAAGTAAGTGATCCAATTCCATCAAGTCTTCCATTTTTAATAAAGAAAACACCAACTATTGTACATAATGCAAAGTTTAAATAAGATAAAGATACAATAAATGGAGTGTTATATTGAGAATGGAAGAATGCAGAAGTTGATGCATCTTTCCATTCTTTATTCGCTTTATCAAATTTAACAAATGATTTATCTTCATGTAAGAATGCTTTATTAACTTTAATACCTCTTAAATCTTCTTCAATAACTGAATTTAAAGAAGATAAACATTCTTGTTGTTTTCTATAATATTTTCGACATTTCTTCGCATTATAATAAATAAAGAATACAGTAATTCCAATAATAACGAATGCAATTAAACTTAATTCAATAGAAATAAATAACATTCCAAGGATTGTACCAATAATATTACAAATACTAAAAAGCATATTAACTAAAGAAACATTAAGTCCATTAATCATACTTTCAACATCATTTGTAAAGTAAGTCATAATACTTCCTACATTATTCTTATCAAAATAAGATATAGGCATTGCAATAATCTTTCGATATAATTCCTTTCTTATTTTATATACTACATTTTGAGATAATTTAACCATAGTAGTAGAATAGAAGAAACTAGAAAGTGATCCAAAACCATAGATAATTCCTAATATTGAAGTAAATTTAATTACGTAATTCATATCTTTTGCTTCAATACCATATTTAATAATATCTTTTAACATATATGTTCCATATGTTTGAGCAAAAGATGTGTAAATTACTGCAATTATTACAAGAGTAAGTATAAAGTAATAACCTTTAAAATATTTAAATAATTCTTTGAATGTTTTTAATGTATTTTGAGGTCTATTTTTATTTTTCATTTTCATAACTATAACCCCTCATTTTGAATAATATTGATATCTTTATAAATTTCATCGTTATCTTTTAAGAAATCATGATTACCAATATTAGTAATTCTTCCTTTATCAAGTACTACAATCTTCTCACTATCTTTAATAGTAGATATCTTTTGAGAAATAACTATTTTTGTAGCATTTGGTAAGTAATTTTTAAAGTTCTCTTTAATTCTAGATTCAGTGATTCTATCAAGTGCACTAAAACTATCATCTAAAACTATAATCTTTGGATTTAAAATTAATGCACGAGTTAAAGCAATTCTTTGTCTTTGGCCGCCACTTAAGTTATTACCACCTTCATTAACCATATAATCAAATTTACCATCAAGTTCATTAATAAAGTTATATGATTCTGCAAGTTTACTAGCGTTAATAACTTCATCCATTGTGTAATTATCTAATCCATAAGTAATATTTTCTAGAATTGTACCTTTAAATAAGAATGGAGTTTGGAATGAAATTGAGAAATTTCTTCTAATTTCTTCAATTGGATATTCTTTAATATTAATTCCATCAATTAAGATTTCTCCCTTAGTACAGTCATAGAATCTTAAAAGTAAATTAATTAAAGTAGATTTACTAGATCCAGTTTGTCCTAAGACACCTACAAATTCCCCTCTATTAATAGTAAGATTAACATCTTCTAAGACATAGTTATCACTATTATTGTAAGAGAAATAAACATGTTTAAATTCAATATTACCTTCTTTAATTCTTAAAGGAGAATCTTTTTTATCTACTATTTCTGATTGAACATTTAACATTTCATTGATACGAGCAACACTTGCTTCTGCTCTATTAATTTGTAAGATGACGTTAGCAAACATTTGGACTGTTGCAAGAACTTGCATACAATATGTTAAAAACATTGAAATAGATGCTACAATTGAAGCATATTGACTAGTTAATGATAATTCTCCTCCAATAAAAAGGAGTGCAATAACTGATGCAAAAAGAGCAGTTTCTTGAATTGGAAGAAGAAGTGCAGTTTTAGTCATTGCACTCTTACTATCATCTCTTAACTCACTATTAACTTTATCAAATTCTTTTTCTTTATAATTTTCTTTTACATAAGATTTAATAACTTTAATAGAAATAATAGATTCTTTAGTATTCTTATTAACGTTATCAAATCCTTTTTGAATTTTAATAAATCTCTTTTTAACAACATATACAATAATAAATGCTGCAATACTAATAATAGGAATTAAAATTAAGAAAGTAACTGATAAATAAGGAGATACAATAATTGCAAGAATTAAAGTAACAATTAAACAAACAGGACTTCTAAATAAAGGTCTAAATGAGTTAGAAGTAGAGTCTGCTAAAATATTAATATCAGTAGTTAATCTAGTAAGTAAACTAGAAGTAGACATCTTGTCTAAAGAAGAGAAAGAATATTCTTTTAACTTTAAGTATTCATTTTTTCTTATTTCATACGCAATACCTTTAGAGAAAATAGCACAGTTTTTAGCAAATATAAATCCAAAAATAAATGCTAATACCCCAAAAGCAATCATTAATCCTCCTAAAGAAAATACAACATCATACTTAATAGAATATGTTCCATCATTTAATACTAATCCATTTTGAAGAAGCAAATTCATAACGTATGGACATCCCATTTCCATACCTGCTTCAATCATACAAAATACCGCAGCTAATATAAAATTCTTGCGGTAATTTTTCATATACTTAATTATTAATTTTATCATACTTGAATTATTTTAAAATTATAATTTTAAAAGTCAATTAATATGACATTAAAATTTTTAAATTAATAAAATCATCCCTAATTTAATGGATATTTTATAAACAAATGTTAAATAATGATAGATATTTTATATCATAAAATCATATATTTTTATTATTTATATAAATCATCTAGAGTAAAAAATAGATAATCATAATTCTTCTTTAAAGAATATCCGCTTTTAGAGAAGAAACCAAATTGAATTGGTTTTAAAGATGTTTTATTAACTTGAGCAATTTCTTCTTCAATCATTTTATCGTCAATCTTTTTATTGCGATATTTACATTCAAAGAAAATATATCCATTCATTGATTCACCAACTACATCAAATTCTCCATTTGTTTTTTCTTGTTTATTATCGTACCAATAAGTTCCAATATTAATTAATAATGGATTAATATTTCCAAGATTATTTTCTTTAATTAAATATTCTTTTGCAATCTCTTCAAATGTAAATGGTACAAAACTTGATTCAAATTCTTCATTAATAAAATTATCATAAAATTTATCATCATCTAAGATTTTATGATGTGATTCATTTCGATAGATAAAGTTATAATAAAATTTAATAGAATGATCACTTATCTTATATCCACCTTTTTGTTTGTTCTTTTTATCATTAATTGGATATACATATTCAATTAAATCCATTTCAATTAACTTTTGAAGTACATTTGAAAGAAGTGTAGATGATTCAATATGAGATTTAGATAAAATATCTTTAAAATGATACGCACCTAATGCAATGGATTCAAAAACACTATTTGCACTATTAACTTTACGTAATTCACTTTTTAAGTAAATTTCTAAAAAATCTTTTAAAGATGAAAATGATCCACTAAGTATATTAATAATATTTTCTTTAACTGATAATTTTTCATTAATTTGAGCGTTATAAAATGGAACTCCTCCAAATGCACTATATAATCT
>CAVGUB010000096.1:14709-15844 GCA_963632375.1 Phocaeicola dorei
GAAGAATAGAATTATTAAATCTTAAATATAATGGATTATCACTATATTGAATTTCTTTCATGATAGATATTGAACTTCCTAAAAGGAAGAATTTTATATTAGATTCATTTTGATATTTATCAATTATTGCTTGTATTTTAGAATCACATCCATTAATTAATTCTCTAATATATGGATATTCATCAAGTACTAAATATAATTCGTTATTAATAGAATACTTAAATAAAAATTCAATTGCTTGAATAAAATCATCAAATTTAACTTGGTATTCAAGTTTTAAAACTTCATTAATTATTTTTTCAAGCATTAAAACATTATCTTTTTCACTAGATTCTTTACATTGGTATAAAATAGTAGGAATATTTTTATTGCTTAAAACAACATCAAAACTAATGATTTATAATTTAAAATATTAATATAAATATCATTTGTAACTGGCCATTCACTTTTTTTGCAATTTATTGCAAAAATTGTTAATAGATAAAACTCTAAAAATATTTTTAAAATTTTTAGCACTTTCTTGTTGACAGTGCTAAAAAAATGAATATAATATAGTTAGCACTTGAGAAATAAGAGTGCTAAAGATTAATAAAAAACCTAAGATAGGTTTGGAGGTAAAATTATGTACGATTTAACAAGAGATTTTTTAAATGATTTATTTGTAGAAGGTGGATATTCTAAATCTTTAATGAAAAGTGACCTTTTAGAAAATGACAACGAATATAAAGTTTTAGCAGAACTCCCAGGAGTTAAAAAAGAAAATATCCATATTGAATATAAAGATTACAACTTAGTAATTTCATATTCAGTTAAAGCTTCAAAGAATGAAGAAGAAAATAAAGATCATAAATTAGTTAGTAAAGAAAGATTTGCAGGTAACTTCTCAAGAAGTTTCTACTTACCAAATGTAGATGAAAGAAGTATCTCAGCATCATATAAAGATGGTATTCTTGAAGTAATCTTATTAAAGAAAAAGAATACAAATGGAATTTCCATTGAAGTTAAATAGTTAGTATTCTCTCCCTATACAAAATTCTCTCTTTTTAAAACAAGAAGGCCAGTTTATCTGGTCTTTTTGCTTAAAATAAAAAAATCATTGATAAAATAGCAATAAATCTATATAATATTTAATGCT
>CAVGUB010000097.1:0-2083 GCA_963632375.1 Phocaeicola dorei
CTTTTGATGAAAGTGAAGGGATATTTGCTTCAAAAGATTTTGAATATACCTGTTTTGAATCTTCAAGTAATTTGTATGTAAATTTAAATTTAGATGTATTTTTAAAGTTATATTTATTAGTAATAATAACTTTATTTGACTCAATATCAATTTTTAAAGGAGAATAGTAATATTTTAAAGTTTTAAGTTTTCCTCTTTCTTTTCCATCACTTAATAAGATTCCATTAGCACAGAAATTATTATCGTTTGGATAATCTCCAAAATCTCCTCCAAAATGGTATTTATTATTTAGACTAATTCCTTGATCTTTATAGTCCCAAACAAATCCTAAATGGAAATTAAAATATTTATCTACAAGAAGCATATATTCATCAAAATTACCAAGTGAATTTCCCATTGCGTGCATAAATTCACATTCCATTACTGGAGTTTCTGGATTTTCTTTTAATAATTTCTCTAATTTTTTAGGATTATAATACATTTTTGATATTACATCACTAATCTTATATTTATCTTTAAATCTATATACATTTTCGTAATGTACGAGTCTTGAAGAATCATTTTCTTTAAAATATTTGTATAATCCTTCTAAATTTCTACCTTCATAAGATTCATTTCCACAACTCCAAAAGATAATTGAAGGATGGTTAAAATCTCTTTTTAACATCCATTTACCTCTAGAAATTGTAAAATCTAAATATTTAACATTACTTCCTGGTAAAACTTCATTTTCATGATTATTTTTATCATCTTTCCAGCAATAGGTTCCATGAGTTTCAATAGGAGCTTCATCCATTACTAAAATTCCAAGTTTATCACATAAATCATAAAAAATAGGTGCATTTGGATAATGACTTGTTCGAATTGCGTTTATATTATTTCTTTTTATTAAATATAAATCTTCTTTAATTTCTTCTTCTGTTAAACTTCTTCCTGTGTTTGGATTAAATTCATGTCGGTTAACCCCTTTAATAATAAGTCTTCTTCCATTTAAAAGAATTGTTCCTTTAACAACGTCTATTCTTCTAAATCCAACATTCATTCTTACTTCTTCTAAAGTAGTTCTTTCTTCTTTTAATTTAATTTTAACTTGATAGAGATTAGGTTCTTCATCACTCCATGCACTTACTTCAGGGATTTCTTCTTCAAAAATCATCTCTTTTGAAGTAACTTTAATATTCTTATTAATAATATTTTTATCATCTTTTAATAAATTAAAATTAATTACTAAGCCTTCTTTATATTCGTTTATAATAAATTTAAATTTAGTAAGTCCTGTTTTATAATCATTTTTTAATAAGGAATAATTAATTACATCTTCAAAATGTGTTTTAGGTAATTTAATTAAATTAATATCTCGATTAATTCCACTTAATTCCCACATGTCTTGATCCATGTAATAAGATGCAAAAGAATATTTAAAATTAATAATTTGAATTAAATTATCGCCTTTTGCAATATATTCATTAATCTTAAATCTAGTATTTAACATGTTTAAAGATGAATATCCTACAAAATATCCATTAATATAAAGGTAAACTGCACTTTCAAATCCATTTAATTCAATATAATAATCACTATTTAAATCAATAATTTTAAATTCTTTAAAAAAACAAGCATAAGGATTAATGTGAGGAATTTCTCCTAACTTTAAATTTTCTTTATTTTCAAAAGAATATCTAACATTATTGTAAATTGGTTTCCCATATCCTTTTAATTCTAAGTTACAAGGTAATTCAATATCTTGTAATTTCTTATATTCATATTTTTCTTTTAATAAATCATTATTAAATGTGTCTTCACTATAAAATATTTTCCATTTTCCATTCAATGAAGTTCTTGATGATTTTCTTTGAGTAATTGATTCATAAAAACTTGTTGGGCTACAAGCATTAACTTCACTAAGAGGTTCTTTTAATAAATTTAAATCTAATTTTTCCATATAAAATATTTTAACATTTTTAACTTAATATTTGTTTTTATTTATACAAATTTATGTTAGTTGTCTAAATTTTATACAAATTCACGATTGAGATTTCACCTGTTTTAAGAGATTTAATAACTGTTATATTTTGTTATTAAA
>CAVGUB010000098.1:0-10378 GCA_963632375.1 Phocaeicola dorei
ATTCTAATGTATTATCTAAATCGCATAATATAAATTTAATTTTATTATCAATAAAATAATTAATATTTATTTTGTATATGTTTGGACTTCTAACAATTTTCATAACCACTTATATTATATAACAATTTCATAAATAATATAACTTTTAAATTAACTATTTATTTACTAATTTTATACTATTTATCTACTTTTATAAAATTATTATTAATTTTTAACCTTTTTGATATAATATAGGCATGAAATATGAAAAAGAACTAAATAGTTTATCAAGATTAATTAATTTATTAGGGTCTCTTACTTTAATTTTATCTCCAATTATATCAATTGGATTATTTATTATCGCACTTTTTATCCCTTATAAAATAACTTCTCAAGACTCCTTATATAATAAAATATTTGCAATTATTTCAATGTTACTTGCAATAATTTTTACTGTAGCTCAATTAGTTAAATAATGATAATTGCTCGTTAACTTCTTCTTTTTCTTCTACTTTAGCCTTTTTAGGTTCTACCTTAAAATCTTTAGTAACAGTTAAAGGAATAAAAGTATAAACAAATTTACTTTCAATATCTTCTGGTAATTCACTTAAATTGTATTTACATCTTTTATCAATTGGTGTAATAGAATAATCATCTATAGATTGTTTAATTACATTATGATTTTGTAATACAAAATAGAATTCTAAAGGTTCTTTTTCTTTTAATTTATAAGTATAAATCAAATCATGTGGATCACTTTTAAATGCTTTAAATAATCTTTGTTGAGCACCAAGTCTTGCAGTTAATTCTAAATTTTTTGTATCAAATACTCTATAACAAGCATGATTTGTAAATAAAATAATTTTACTAGTTTCTTCTTTATCAAAAGATAATAAATTTACTACATAATTATCGCTTAATTTAGAAATTGCTTTAACTCCACCTGATTTAATACCAGTTTGACTAATTTCGTTTTCATTAAAATAAGTACATATTCCATTAGATGTAAGAATTAATAAATTTGAATCATTATTTAATAAAGCAACATCTACTACTTCATCATCTCCAATTAATTTCATACATTGAATTGGTTTAGAATATCTTTGAACAAAGAATTCTTTTAAAGAAGTTTTCTTAATTTGTCCTTTTTTACTAACAATTCCAATTGAAATATCTTTTGAAAAGTCTTCTACAATAATTGCTTTAATTAAATATTCATTTAATGGTAAATTTGTAAGGTAATTAATATGTTTTCCTTCATCTTTCCATTTATTTTCAATAACTTCATGAACTGGAATAAATACAAAATTACCTAAATTAGTAAATCCTAAAATATAATCTAAAGTTGAACATGTAGTTGCTAAAATTAAATTATCTCCTTCTTTTATACCAGGAAGTTTAGAATCACTTGCTTTATAACTCTTTAAAGTAGATCTTTTTAAATATCCATCTCTTGTTAAAGAAACATAAATTGTTTCTTTTGTGATTAAGTCACGTTTTGAAATTTCAATATCATTAATTTCTTTTTCGATTTTACTCTTTCTAACTGAAGGTACTTTTTTAATAATATCTTTTAAATCTCCAATTATAACTTTATCAAGTTCTTTTGGATCATTAATTACTTTATCACAGAAATTAAAGAATTCTTCTAATTCTTTCTTTTCATTTAAATAGATATTAATATCAGTATGTGATAATTTGTATAATCTAATATTTAAAATAGCTTCTGCTTGAACATCACTAAATTTAAAAATAGACATTAATTTTTCTTTTGAATCTTCTTTATTAACGCTATTTCTGATAATTTTAATAATTTCATCAATAATATCAACAGATTTTAATAAACCATCTAAAATATGAAGTCTAGATTTAGTTTTTTCATAATCAAATTTATATTGTTTTAAATTAATTTCTCTTAAAAAATCAATATAAACATCTAAATATCTAGTTAACGATAAAGTTTCAGGATGTTTATCACAAATAGCTACAATATTAGCATTATAATTAACTCTTAAATTAGTTTTATTTAATAAATATTGTAAAACAACATTTGGATTAATTTCTTTCTTTAAATCAATAACAATGTTAATTGAATCACCACTAGAAAGATCATTAACTTCACTAATTCCATCGATATCTTTATTTTTTCTAATTTTATCAATTGAAAATACTAAATCTTTTTTATTAATACCATATGGAATTTCGCTAACAATAATTTCATTATGATCATTAAATTCTTTAATTTCATATTTACTAGTAATTTGGAATTTTCCTCTTCCAGTTTCATACATTTCTTTAATGCCTTCAACGCCAGAAATAATACCACCTGTTGGGAAATCAGGTCCTTGAACAATTTTCATTAAATCTTCAATATCACATTCAGGATTATTAATTCTATATATTGTTGAAAGACACATTTCTCCTAAATTGTGAGGAGGAATCGCTGTTGCAATAGCAACTGCAATACCATCACTACCGTTAACAAAAAGATTTGGAAATCTAGCAGGTAAAACAACAGGTTCAAATTCATCATCAGAGAAATTTAAAGTCATATCGACTATTTTTTTATCTAAATCTTTTACTAAATATTCACTAACTTCTTCAAGTTTTGCTTCAGTATAACGGTAAGCTGCAGCAGGGTCATTATCAATTGATCCATTATTTCCTTGAAAATATACAAGTGGTTGATTCATCTTCCAATCTTGAGATAAACGAGTTAAAGCGTCATAAATTGATGTATCTCCATGAGGGTGAAATCTACCCATAACATCACCAACAATTTTTGCACACTTTTTAGTATTTTTATCGTAAGTATTACCTGTATTAAACATTGTATAGATAATTCTTCTTTGAACAGGCTTTAATCCATCTCTTGCATCAGGAATTGCTCTATCTTGAATGACATATTTTGCATAAACTGCATATCTATCACTCATTAATTCATCCATTGGTTGAGAAACAATGTTTTCAACAACTGCTTTTTCTTTTGCTTTCATTATTTCATCTCCTCGATAAATGTATCTTGTTCACTAAAATCAACAGCTTCTTCAAGCCATTCTTTTCTCTTTTTAGAATCACTTCCCATTAAAACATCAATTTTTCTTTCAACAACATTAAAATCATTAATATCTACTTGTAAAAGCATTCTATGTTCTTTGTCCATTGTTGTAAATTTAAGTTGTTTATCACTCATTTCACCTAAACCTTTGTAACGTGAAACTTCATAATTACTTCCAACTTTTTTCTTTGCGTCTTCTAATTCTTTGTCATCATGACAATAATATTCTTCTACTTTACCTTTACCTTTTTTAGCGACTCTATATAAAGGAGGCATTGCGATAAATACTCTGCCTTCTGTAATTAAAGGCTTCATAAAATTATAAAAGAAAGTCAAAAGCAATGTTTGAATATGGGCACCATCAGTATCAGCATCGGTCATAATGATAATTTTTCCATAGTGACTATCACTAATATCAAAATCTTTTCCATATCCTGCACCAACTGTATTGATAATTGTTGCAAATTCTTGATTTGCAAGAACTTTATCAATAGTTAATTCATTACAATTTAAAGGTTTTCCTCTTAAAGGTAAAATTGCTTGATATTTAGGATCTCTTCCTTTTTTTGCAGTTCCTCCAGCACTATCACCTTCAACGATAAATAATTCATTTAAAGAATATTGTTTTGAAGAACATGGAGTTAATTTATCACTTAAAATAATAGATTCTTTATTCTTTTTCTTACTTCTAGCTTCTTCTTTTGCTTTTCTAGTAGCAAGTCTTACTCTTTGAGAATCTAAGCATTTTTTAACTAATTCATTACTAAAAGCCTTATTTTCGTTTAAATAATAAGTAAATTTATTGTAAACAAGATTAGCTACTGAAGTCATTGCGATTTGACTTCCTAATTTTGTTTTAGTTTGTCCTTCAAATTCAGGATCACCAATTTGAACAGAAATAATAGCAATAATTCCTTCTCTAATATCATTTCCTTCTAATTTAATTTTACTCTTATTTAAGTTATTAGCTTCAATATACTCATTAACTGCTCTAGTTAATCCAGCTCTGAATCCAGATTCATGAGTTCCACCATCAATTGTTCTAACATTATTTACATAACTTTTGATATTTTCATCATAAGTATCATTAAAATATTGAAAAACAACTTCTGTTTTAATATCTTCTTCTTCACCACTAAAATAGATAGGTTCGCCAATTGAGCTTTTACCTAATCCTAATTCATTAATATAATCTTTAATACCATTTTCATAATGGAATTCATCTTTTTTATTACTTCTTTCATCTACTAAAATAAAATGAACTCCTTTTAAAAGGAATGCACTATCTTTCAAATGATTTGCAATTCTATCATAATCAAATTCTACAGTTGAAAAGATAGATTTATCTGGCTTAAAAGTTATAACAGAACCATGTTTTCCACTAGTGCCTAAAACTTCAAGAGGTGTTTTTAATTTACCACCTTTTTCAAAAGCGATATGGTATATTTTTCCATCTCTATAAATAACACAATCAAAGAATTCACTTAAAGCATTAGTAACGCTACTACCAACACCATGTAATCCTCCACTTGATCTATAAACTTTATTATTAAATTTACCACCACTATGTAAAGTTGTTAAAATAACTTGAATAGCAGGTAAATTATATTGAGATTGAATTCCACAAGGAATACCTCTTCCTTCATCAGCAACAGTTACACTTCCATCTTTATGTATTGTAACTGAAATTTTATTACCAAAACCATTTAATGCTTCATCAACTGCATTATCAACAATTTCCCATACTAAATGGTGTAAACCATATGTATTTGTACTTCCTATGTACATTGCAGGACGTTTTCTAACGCCTTCAAGACCTTCTAAAACCTTGATGCTATCAGCATCATAATTCACTAATTCTTTTTCCATAATCAAATATAATTATACTAAAAAAATGACTTAAAATTAAGTAGAAATAATATTTTATATAATATAGAATATAAGGCGTATGTTAATTAATTTTTATAGATTTTTAGTAATTTTATCTTGCTTTTTAGTAGGATATTTATTTGGTTCAATTCCATTTAGTGTAATTTTAGGAAAATATGCTTATCATAAAGATCCAAGAAAATATGGTAGTCATAATCCAGGTGGTACAAATGTTGGAAGAGTTATTGGACACAAAGCTGCTGTTATAACAATTTTACTTGATATGATCAAAGTAATAATTCCATTCTTTGTAGCTTTCTTCTTATTTACAAAAAATGAATCAATTATTTCTTTTATGAATGATGGTGTAAATAACTTAAACGATATTCACTGGTATGGAAGAGGAAATTCATTATGTGAGCTTGCATATTATATGGTAGCTCTTGGAGCATATTTTGGTCATTCTTATAGTTTTATTTTAAAATTTAAAGGTGGAAAAATCGTTTCTACTTATGCTTCTACTATTATTTCAACAACATATCTTGCATTTCCATTATTTGGATTAATCTTCTTTGGAACATTAAAAATAAAAAAATATGTTTCATTAGCATCTATTGTTACTGCAATTTCATTCTGTATTTATACATGGATTGCTTATCTAATTTTCGCTTTTACAAAATCAGATGAAATTTCTAAATATTTCTTATGGTTTGGATTTGGACCTCAAGAATCAATTTATCTTGTAGGACTTTCAACTATTGGAACAGCTTTATTAGTTTTTAGACATAGAAGCAATATTAAAAGATTAATAAATCATGAAGAAAATAAAGTAACTTGGATTGATAAAATTGGAAAGAAAAAAGAAAGTCACTCAAATTAATTGAGTGACTTTTTAAATCCAACAAATCTTTCAAAATTAAAAGTGCAATTAATGCACTTATTAATTATTTATCTATTATCGTTCATGCTTTTCATGACAGCTTTAATTTGTGCTTCACTAGGTTTTCTACCCATTTGCATGAACATAGCTCTTATCATCTTTTCATTAACTGGTGGGTGTTCTTTTAATTGTTTTTTGAATAATGTTCTTGATCCAAAGAAACCTCCAACACTACCAACAATTAAAGCAAGAATGATGTATAAGACAAATTGCCAGACTTCAATATTCATTAGTTAGCTCTTCCGTCGTATTCACCATTATCTGTTCTGACATAAACTTTTTCATTTTGTCCAACAAATAAAGGAACTTTAACCATATGACCTGTTTCTAATTTTGCATCTTTCATTGCTTTGTTAACAGAATCGCCTCTAACAGCTGGTTCAGTTTCAACAACTTCTAATACAACTTTAGCAGGTAAAATAATATTTAAAATTTCATCGTTATATGAAACGATATCAACTTCTAAGTTTGGTGTTAAGAAATTTAATTCCCATTCTAATCTACTTTCAGCAATTTCAATTTGTTCATAAGTTTCTTGATCCATAAAAACTAAGAAATCACCATTTTGATATAAATAAGACATCTTTTTCTTATCTAATCTAATTGTATTAATTTGTGTACCGCTATTTGCAGACATTTCAGTAATTGCACCAGTTCTTAAATTTTTAATTTTAACTTTAGCAACCATTTTTCTCATAGCTGTTTTATTTAATAAAATATCTAAAACGAGAAAAATATTATTGTCTTGTTCAAAATAGTTTCCAGGTCTTAATTCAGTAACGTTAACCATTTTTGTATCTCCTATCATTTTAAATAAATATTTGTCTTTAGTTCATGAACAAGTGTTGTTAAAGGTCCATGACCTGGATAAATATTTAAATCTTTATTTAATAATTTAATTTTTTCTAAACTACTTTTAATTTCTTTTTCGTTTCCAGTAGCTAAATCAGTTCTTCCGATACTTCCTTTAAATAAAGTATCTCCAGTAAATAATGCATTTTCACTTTGAAGTAAATAACACACACTTCCTTCAGTATGAAATGGTGTTTCAATTACTTTAAAATAATATTTATTTCCAAAATTAATTTCATCTTCATCATCAAGAAGGTAAAGATTGTTAAGTTCTAAACTTACCTTATCTCCAAAAGCTAACGAACCATTAAGTCTTGGATTTTCTAATAAATCGATATCTTTTTCATCAATAAATACAGTGCAATTAAATGTTTCAAGGAATTTGTTAATTCCTCTAATATGATCAAAGTGTCCATGCGTCAAAAGTAATCCAAGGCAAGATGTATGATGTTTTTTAATATAATTAATAATTTCACCATCATTTTCACCTAAATCTATTAAAACGCAAGGACCATTCTCTTCGCCAACAACATAAGAGTTGCAAGCAAAATCACTACTTTTACTTAATTTTTTTGAATCAAAATTAAATACTTTAATCATAACTTTTTAAACTATTTCTTTTCTTTGAAAACTTGAACTTTTCTGCAATGTGGGCAATATTTATTTTTTTCAATCCTATCAGGATTATTTTTCTTATTTTTACTTGTGATATATTGTTCTTCGCCACAGACAGTGCACTTTAAAATAATGTTATCGCGCATATTTAGTCACCTCCAAATGCTTAAATATTTTATCATAATATCAAGTCTTTATCTACAAATTTTGATATAAAAACTATATAATATTTTTATGTTTACACGAAAAGATACATATAGTTTTGATATTGGAAACGTAAAAATAGGTGGAAATGACCATTGTTTAATACAATCAATGTGTGATATAAAAACTTCAAATGTTAATGAAGTAATTAAAGAAATTAATGATTGCACTAGATTAGGAGCTCAAATGATGCGAGTTAGTATCACTGATTTTGATGATGTTGAAGCTATTAAAATAATAAAAAATAACATTAAAATCCCTTTAATTGGAGATATTCATTATTCAAGTTTATATGCAATAAAAGCAATTGAAAATGGAATTGATAAAATTAGAATTAATCCAATAAACACTCCAAAAAGTGAATTAATTAAAATTATTGAAGCAGCAAAAAAGTATAATACCGCAATTAGAATTGGATTAAATGAAGGTTCTACTACTCCTGATGGCAAAAATTTAAATAGTGTTGATGATTTAATTGAAGAATGTAAAAAAACTATCAATCTTTTTGAATCTTATGATTTTAAAAAACTTGTAATTTCAATAAAATCTTCTTCTGCTTTAAAAACAATAGAAATTTATGAAAAATTAGCAGAATTTTGTAAATATCCACTTCATATAGGAGTAACCGAAAGTGGTCTTGAAGATGTTGGAATTATTAGAAGTTCGGTAGGATTAATTCCACTTTTAATGAAAGGAATTGGTGATACAATGAGAATTTCATTAACTCAAAATCCAAGACTTGAAGTTTTAACATGCAAAAGAATGCTTCATGAACTTGGATTATATCCTAATTATCCAACAGTTATCTCTTGTCCTACTTGTGGAAGATGTAGAGTAAACAATATGAAAGAAATTGTTGAAAAAATAACAAAATACCTTGAAGAAAACGATATAAATATAAGAATTTCTATTTTAGGATGCATTGTAAATGGAATTGGAGAAGGTAAAAATTCTGATATCGGTGTTGCAGGACAAAATGGAAAATTCGAAATTTTTAGAGATGGTAAAATAATTAAAAACTTTATAGATGAAAAAAATCTCTATGATGAATTAATCATAGAGATTCAAAAATTTATTAATAAATAAGATTATCTAGAAGATCCTTCTTTTTTATATCTTTCAGTCATTTGACGACGTATATCTTGTTGAATAACTTTTCGTTTATATCTTCTTTTTTCTTTTTCAATTTCTTGTTTAACTTTCTTTTTATAACCTGGTTTAACTTTTTTAGATGAATTTGTTCTTTTAATTAATTTGATCTTTTCATCTAATTCAGTAACAGGTTTTTTTCTTATAACTTTCTTACTTTCTGGTTTTTTGTCATTTTCTAGTACGTTATTAGTAATTTTTAAGTAGCCAAATTCAATACCTAAATCAGTAACTCTTTTAACATCGTCTAAATGATCATTATCATAGAATAAATATGAATTACCATTTTTACCCATTCTTCCAGTTCTTCCAATTCTATGTAAGAAATATTCAATATTACTTGGTAAATCAACGCTTAAAACATCACTAACATCTTCAACGTCTATTCCACGAGCTGCAATATCACTACACACAACAATTTGGAATTCGTTATTTTTTACACGTTTAAAAATAGCTTTTCTTTCTCTTGGAGATAAATCTCCACTAATCATTGCACAATTATATTTAAAACTTTTTAAATATGAATAAATTTCTTTTACTTTTTCTTTTTTGCTAGCAAAAATAAATAATAAGTAAGGGTTAAAGTGATCAATAAAAATCTTAGTTGCTTCTAAATAATTAATATGTTTAGTATTAACTAAAAAATTATTAATATTAGAAGGTACTAATTCTTCATCTAAATCTAAATAATAATCTGGAGAAATATATTTTCTTAAGAATACTTCTACTTTTTGATTAATTGTTGCACTAAAAACACCAATATTAATATTTTCATTACATTTTTCAATAAATTCTCCAATATCATCAAAGAAATCATTTTCACTAAGCATGTCAACTTCATCTAAAATGATTGTTTGAATATTTTCAAATGAAAAATTAGAATTTTCACTAATTGCTTTAAGTCTACCTGGAGTACAAACAACGATTTGAGCTAAATTATTATTTGCAGCCTCTAAATTTTTAGAAAAATCAATACCATTAGTAAAAACCTTACAATTTAAAGAAGGTAAATATTTTTTAAAATCCTTGATAAAATTATAAATTTGTAAAGATAATTCTCTAGTAGGTGCAATAATTACCGCTTGTAATCCTTTATTAAAATCTAAATTATTAATAATTGGAACAAGGTATGCGTGAGTTTTTCCACTTCCAGTCTTACTTTTAACAATACAATTACTATTTTTTAATAATTTAGGAATAACTACATCTTGTACTGGTGTAGCATCGCTAAATCCTATTTTTTTAACAATTTCTACAATTTCTTTTTTTAAATTAAACGATTCGAATTTCATATGCAATATTTTAACTTATTTTTAAGTAAAAATCATTTAGATTTTATGATAAAATATAAAAATGGATGCAGAAATTATAAAACCTTATGGCTTTTGTCTTGGTGTTAAAAGAACAATTGAACTTACAAAGAAATTAAGATACGAAAATCCAAATAAAGAAATTATTTTGCTTGGATATCCAATTCATAATGAAGAAGTCATAAATGATTTATTAGATAATAAAATTAAAATTATTGATTCAGATTATGATGATTTAATTAAATATATAGATTGTTTTAATAATAAAGACGCAATCTATGTTTTAAGTGCACATGGACACGCTGATGACATTATAAAATGTTTAAATAAATATGAATTGACATATTTAGATACAACTTGTCCTTATATAAAAACAATTCATAAAAAACTTGAATCAATAAA
>CAVGUB010000099.1:0-7836 GCA_963632375.1 Phocaeicola dorei
TTGAATCATTAAAAGATGAAAGAGTTAAAAAATACATTGAAACAACATTCTCAAGTAGTGTTTCTTACCACTTTGTAGATTTAATTAATAATTAATTTTTTATATATTTAACGAATTAAAAATATTGTAAAACAAGTTCGAGACTGAACTTGTTTTCTTTTTGAAAAAAGTTAATGTCAACCCTTGACATTGAATTTCTTTCGTATATAATATTGTTCGGTTTTGAACTAATATGGAAAAGGATTTATTTTATTTTACAAGATATCTTACTGAATATTTGGATGATTTATTCAAAAAGAATGATAAGAAAAACGGCATTAATACATTCCAAGCAATTACTTGTGGAATTATTAATGAAAGAAGCCAAGATGGACTTGATACTATCCAAAAAGATATTCAAGAAGCTCTTTGTCTTTCTAAAGCTAGTTGCAGTGATTTAATTAGTGCAATGTGTAAAGAAGAACTTATCATTAAAGAAAAAGATCAAATTGATAAGAGAAAAGATATCTTAAAGTTAACAAAAAAAGGTGAAGATTTTGACGCTACTTGTACAGAACATGCATTATTTCTACAAGAAGAAATATTATCTAACTTAACTAAAAGAGAATCCGAAGAACTTATTAGGCTACTTAACAAATTGGTTATTAAAATAAAGGGAGGAAAAAGTAATGGAAAAGAAAACTAAAGATGTTAGTTTTATTAAAAAGTTTAAATTTCTTTTGAAAAGTTCCAGAGAATATAAAAAGTACTCATGGTTATCAATACTTTTTGTTTTCATGGAAACAGTATTTGAATGTATCATTCCTTACGTAATGATGCTTTTAATTAATTTAATGGGAGAACTTGTTGGAGGAAATTTAACTGAAACAGTTAAAACCACTGCATTAAATACAGTCTTAATTTATGGATGTATCTTAATTGCTCTTGCAATGTGTTCTTTAACATGTGGTATCTTATCTGGTAAGATGTGTGCTATTGCATCATGTGGATTTACAAGAAACTTAAGAGGAGATTTATTCAAGAAAATTACTACATTCTCATTCAGTAATATTGATAAATTCTCAGCATCTTCATTAATTACTCGTCAAACAACAGATATTTATGAAATCCAAATGGCATATATGATGGTTATTAGAATTGCTATTCGTGCACCATTTATGTTTATATTCTCATTTGTTATGGCAATTGTTGTTGCACCAGAGTTATCTTGGACATTTGCAATTACAATTCCATTCATCGTAATTATCTTAGGATGTATTATTCCAATTGCTACAAAGAGATTTACAGTTTTATTTGATCAATATGATGAATTAAATGAAATTACTGAAGAAAATATTCGTGGTATTAGAGTTGTTAAAACTTATGCTCGTGAAGATTACGAAAAAGAAAAATTCTACAATCACAGTTTAAAAATGTCAAAAGGCTTCCAAGTTATTGAAAGACTTTTAAGTGCTACAAGCCCTGCTATGCAAGCAGTTATGTATATTTCTAATTCATTAATTTTATTACTTGGTACATTAACTGTTATTAATTTAGCAAAACTTGAAAATGGTGTTATTGTTTGGGGAAAATTCACTATTGGTTCTATTTCATCATTAATCACATATAGTGCTCAAGTTTTAAGTTCTATTATGATGGTTTCAATGGTTTTATTCATGATTTTAATGGCAGTTCCTGCAATTAAAAGATGTTATGAAGTTTTAACTGAAGAACCTACAATTAAAAACCCAGAAAATGCAGTTACTACAATTGAAAATGGTGATATTGAATTTAATAATGTCTCATTTAAATATAAAGCAGATGCTGAAAAATATGCTTTAAGTAATGTTAATTTAAAAATTAAATCAGGTGAAACAATTGGTATTATTGGATCAACTGGTTCAAGTAAATCAACTTTAGTTAATTTAATTTCTAGATTCTATGACACTACTGAAGGTGAAGTTAAAGTTGCTGGAAGAAATGTTAAAGAATATGATTTAAAAACATTAAGAGATAACGTTTCAATGGTTCTTCAAAAGAATGTCTTATTCAGTGGAACTATTAATGAAAACTTAAGATGGGGTAATAAAGATGCAACTGAAGAAGAAATCTTAAGAGCATCAACTATTGCTCAAGCTGATCCATTCGTTCAAACTTTCCCTGATAAATATGAAACTCATATTGATCAAGGTGGTGTTAACGTTAGTGGAGGCCAAAGACAAAGACTTTGTATTGCTCGTGCATTACTTAAAAACCCTAAAGTATTAATTTTAGATGACTCAACTAGTGCAGTTGATACTAAAACTGATGCATATATTAGAAAAGGATTAAAAGAATATTGTCCTGATTTAACAAAAATTATTATTGCTCAAAGACTTTCTTCTGTTGAAGATGCTGATAAGATTATCGTTTTAGATAATGGTGAAATAAATGGCATTGGTACACATGAAGAATTACTTAAGAATAATGAAATTTATAAAGAAATTTATGAAATTCAAAATAAAATTGGAGGTGCACACTAATGAAAAAGTCTTATTCAAAGAATAAAAATGTTTTATTAAGATGTATATCTGATTACTTTAGATCACATCCAGTTGCTTTAATTATTTCTTGTCTTTGTGTTTGTTTATCATGTGTTGGTACTATTATGGGACCATTAATGATTCAACAAATTACAGGTATGATTGAAAGTGGAGCTAGAAATGGTTTTGATTCAATTAAAGCTGAATTTACTCGTGATATGATTATTCTTGTTTCATGTTATTGTTTATCTTTAGTAGGTGGATTTACTTATTCCCAATTAACTGCTAAATATGGACAAATCTATATGCATGAAATTAGATATAGATCATTTGAACATCTTCAAACTTTACCTATCTCTTATTTTGATAGACACGATAAAGGTGAAATAATGTCTACATTTACTAACGATATTGATACTATTAGACAACTTTTAACTCAATCAATTGTTACTGTCTTAATTTGTACAATGAGTTTTATCTCAGTATTCGTTATTATGTTAAATTCTTCAATCTATTTAACATTAATTGTTATTCTTGGTTCAGTTATTATGTTACTTGTCACTAAAAGAATTGGTGGTAAGAGTGCTAAAAACTTTATGGCTAACCAACAAGTTTTAGCAAAAGAAGAAGGATACATTGAAGAAATCATGAATGGTTTAAAAGTTGTTAAATCATTCACTCATGAAGAAGAATCAATTAAAGATTTAGAAAAACAAATTGATGAATTACAAGATGTTGCTACAAAAGCTAATAAATATTCAAATATTTTAATGCCAATTATGAGCAATATTGGTAACTTCTTATATGTTTTAGTTGCAGTTGTTGGTGTTTTACTCTTTATTTTCGAAGTTCCATCATTAACAATTACAGGCTACCATGCAGATCAAACTATTGGAATTGGTGTTATTGTTTCATTCCTTCCAATGGTTAGAATGTTTACTCAAAATGTTAGCGAAGTTTCTAACCAAGTTAATCCAATTGCAAGTGCAATGGGTGGATGTTCAAGAGTTTATGAAATCATTGATACTCCAAGTGAAGTTGATGAAGGATATGTCACACTTGTTATGGGTAAATATGATGAAAAAGGAGAAATTGTTGAATGTAGTAGAAAAGAACATACTTTATGGGCTTGGAAACATCCTCATGGAGATGGCACTTTAACTTATACATTACTTCAAGGTGATATCCGTATGTTTGATGTTGATTTTGGATACGTTCCAAATAAGATTGTCTTACATGATGTCTCATTATACGCAAAACCAGGTCAAAAGATTGCATTCGTTGGTGCAACTGGTGCTGGTAAAACAACTATTACTAACTTAATTAATAGATTCTATGATATTGCTGATGGTAAAATCAGATATGATGGAATTAATATCAATAAAATCAAGAAGAATGATTTAAGAAGATCACTTGGAATGGTTTTACAAGATACTAACTTATTTAGTGGTACTATTATGGATAACATTCGTTATGGTAGATTAGACGCTACTGATGAAGAATGTATTGAAGCTGCAAAACTTGCAAATGCTGATAGTTTCATTAGAAGATTACCTCATGGATATAATACTTATATTAAAGGTAATGGAAGTAGTATTTCACAAGGTCAAGCTCAACTTTTATCAATTGCACGTGCTGCAGTTAGTGATTGTCCAGTTATGATTTTAGATGAAGCTACTTCATCAATTGATACTCGTACAGAACAAATCGTTCTTAAAGGTATGGAAAACTTAATGAAAGGTAGAACTGTTTTCTTAATTGCTCATAGATTATCTACTATTAAAGATGCTGAAGCTATTATGGTTTTAGATCATGGTAAGATTATTGAAAGAGGTACTCATGATCAATTAATTGAACAACATGGTTACTACTATCAATTATATACAGGTGCATTTGAACTTGAATAATATAAAATCTCTCTAGAATACTCTAGGGAGATTTTTTTCGATATTTATCGTATTTTTTGTATTTAAAAAGACTTACTAGTAAGTAAGTCTTAATAATTAATGAGTATGGATTGTAAAGATTAAAAATCCTGTAAGTAATATTCCAAGTAAGATATAAATAAATGAATATTTGGATTTATATTCTTTAAATGCTTGAGGAAGAAGTTCAATAAATAATACATATAATAAAGAACCACTAGAAATAGAAAGAATAATACCAGAACTAATACTTGATAAATTAAGAGAAGTTAAGAATAATCCTAAAAGTGCAAAGATTAAAGCAGGTAATGAGGATAAAGTAGTTAAAAGGAAAGAGAATCCATTTTTCTTACCACTTAATTTAAAACTTGATGCCATAGAATAAGAAATAATTAAGTTATGAATAAATAAAATAAATGCAGTAATCATTCCATTTTGAGAGTTAGAAATAAAACTAAAACCGAGTGATAATCCTTCTGGAATATTGTGAATTGCAATAGCACCTAAGAAAATTAAAGAAGAAATAAATAAAGAATGATTTTCATCATCTATTTCGTTACTATGCAAATGATCATGACATTCTTCATTATCATCATGATCATGATGATGGTGAGAAGTTAAATGATGTAATAGTTCATGAGAAATAAAGAATAATAATCCTACTCCTAGAATAATTAAAATAGGAGTAAGTACATTTAATGCTTTAGAACTACTCATATCTTCAAAAGATTCGATTGATTCATGGATTAATTCTAAGAATATCAATGCAATAATTGCACCTAATGAGAAATTTTGAAATCCTTTAGATAATTCTTTTGGGAGTTTTTTAAGGTATAAAGCAAGAACGCTTCCTAAAATACTTGCAAATAATGTTGCAATTGAGATAAATAATACGTTAATAATCATACTTTGAATATTATATTTATTTTCTTTAAGTTTGCAATTAATATACTAAAATAATTGCTTTATAATTTAAAATCAATTGATTTTAATGTAAAATATTTGCTATATGTTACTTGATAAATTAAATGAATATAAAGATTTAAAATCTTTTTCAATAGAAGAACTTAATATTTTACGTGATGAAATTAAAGATTTAATTATTAAAAAATGTAGTGTTACAGGAGGACATTTAGGTCCTAATCTTGGAGTTATTGAATTAACAATTGCAATCCATTATGTTTTTGATTTAGAAAATGATAAATTAATTTTTGATGTATCTCATCAATCATACACTCATAAGATTTTAACAGGAAGAAAAGAAGGATTTATTGATCCAAATAAATACAATCTTTATAGTGGATTTTCTAATTTTGAAGAATCTAAATATGACACATTTAAATTAGGTCATACCTCATCTTCAATTTCTCTTTCTAGTGGACTTGTAAAAGCAAGAGAATTATTAAATGAAAATTACAAAGTTATTAATGTTATTGGAGATGGAAGTTTATCTGGAGGAGAAGCTTTAGAAGGATTAAATAATGTTTCTTCTTTATCTTCTCAATATTTAATTATTGTTAACGATAACGAAATGAGTATTGAAGAAAATAAAGGAGGACTTTATAAATCTTTAAAAGATTTAAGAGAATCAAAAGGAACATCCAAAAACAATATTTTTAAAGCATTTGATATTGATTACACTTATCTTGAAGAAGGAAATGATATTGAAAAATTGATTAAAAAGTTAGAAGAAATTAAAAATATTAATCATCCTTTAGTATTACATATCCATACTTTAAAAGGTAAAGGATATAATCCTTCTATTGAAAATAAAGAAAAATACCATTTTGCAATGCCTTTTGATATTGAAAGTGGTAAGTTTAATTCTCAATCTCCTCGTCTTGCTTATAGTGAAATTTCTTATAATTTCTTTAGTAATTTAATGGATAAAGATAAAAGTGTTATTTTATTAACTAGTGCAGTTGCGTATCTTTTTGGATTTACAAAAGAAAGAAGAGAAAAATATAAAGATCAATTTGTAGATTGTGCTATTGCAGAAGCTCATACTGTTAGTTTTTTAAGTGGACTTGCAAAAGGAAATGCGCACGCTTATTTCCCAGTTACTTGTTCATTCCTTCAAAGAGGATTTGATCAAATTATTGAAGATATTGCATTAAATGAAGTAAATGCTACTTTACTTATTTGTTTTGGATCAATTTATTCTTCAAAAGATGTTACTCATATTGGAATTTTTGATGAAATTATGCTTTCTAATATTCCAAATTTAATTTATCTTGATCCTACAAGTAAAGAGGAATATTTAAAAATGTTAGAATATTCTTATAATAAAAAACACGCTCCTCTTGCAATAAGAGTACCTGCTAAAATTGTTGAAGATCATTATGAAGATAATACTGACTACTCTTTAATTAATAAATCAAAAGTAGTAAGTAAAGGTAAAGAAGTTGCAATATTTTATACTGGAAATTTAGAATTTTTAGGGAAAGAAGTAGCTGAAGAATTACAAAATTTAAATATTAAACCTACTTTAATCCGTCAAAGATTCTTATCAGGAATTGACTCCAAGTTAATTGATGAATTATGTAATGATCATAAAATATTTATAACTTTAGAAGATTCATTACTTTCTGGAGGATTTGGAGAAAAAATATCATCATATTTAGGGAATAAAAATGTATATTCTTTAAATTATGGATTAAAGAAAGAATTTATTGATCGATACGATATTAATGATGTTTTTTATAAAAATAGATTACATAAAGATTTAATAATAGATGATATTAAAAAAATATTAACAAAGTAATTATATTATTAGCAATCTTATTTATTAAGTGCTAAAATATAGACATGATTGATAAATTAATTGCGGTAAGTTTATTAACGTTTCTAATTGGGATTAAAAATGAAAATAATTCATTTAAATTAGAAAAAGATGTTAAAGATTTTGATTCATTTGGATCAACAATTTTTAAGTCTCGCAATATATCATTCCATTCAATTATTGAAGATGAAGTAGATAATTCATTTTTAATTAATGGAAATAAAATAGAAACTGAATATAAGATTAATGAAGATAATTTTAAATTATCATCTATTAACACTAATGATTATAAAGAAGATTATTTAGATGATATATCTTTACTTGAATCTAAAGAATCAATTGATTTTTCTAAACTTCCTTCTTTAATTAATAATGATGAAGAAGATGATTCAGATTATGTAGTCCCTACTAATTATGAATTTAAAGAAGATTTTTATTCTTATAATCATGAAGAATTATATTCTTATAAAGAAGCTTCATTTATATCATCTACTGTATTTGATACATTAAATAATAAAAATTATTCATTTATTGATAATAATCCAAATAAATCTATTAAAAATAAGTTAAATAAAACTGATTTTTCAATTTCTTTTGATGAATTATTTAAATAGGCTTTATTTTAAGA
>CAVGUB010000100.1:0-7676 GCA_963632375.1 Phocaeicola dorei
TAAAAAGAGGGAAAACCTCTTTTTTCTTTATTAAATATTTAAAAATCTATATAATCTCACGTTTGGAAGTTGTTAAATATAATAAAATATAGAAAAAACCTCAAAAAATCATTAATTTAAATTAAAATATACTGATTTTTGAGGTTTTTTTGATGCTAAAAAGTAGCAAAAACGGTGTACATATTAAGCAATTTTGAAATTATTTTTGTTTAGAATATGTAATTGTTTTAATATAAGTTGAATTTGAAATATATTGAAAAAGTAAATCATTAAATTTCATCTTTTTAAAAGCTTTAATTGCATTCTTGGAAACGTTTGCTACCATCCAATCTCCAGTTGGCATTTTTATATAACTTGTAGATTTTAATAAATCAAATAATTCTTCAGCTGTTATTCCTGGTAAGTATTTCCTTTCAAGCAATTTAACCATTGTTAAAGCAACAAAGCAAACGAGAAAATGTGCATGAATATGTTCTGGTTTTCTAACGTGTATTGGTCTTGTTCTTAATTCGGTTTTCATTTGTCTAAAACAATCTTCAATTTCCCATCTATTTTTAGCAACATCAATGATTGTTTTAACATCTTCATCAAAAAGATCTGTAACAATTGCACCATATCCTGCATATTTTATTTCTTTTTCAATCGCTTCTTCATCAAGTGATAAAGTTGAATTTTCTACAATAATTTCACCATTTTCATCAAAAACAATCTTTTTGATGTATTGCTTTCCATCAGTAGAAGAAACCTTATCAAATTTACTAGGATTTTTAATAAT
This sequence comes from Phocaeicola dorei, assembly GCA_963632375.1. Classification (GTDB taxonomy): domain Bacteria; phylum Bacillota_I; class Bacilli_A; order RFN20; family CAG-826; genus Onthovivens. The sequence goes on from CAVGUB010000100.1 coordinate 776, forward strand.
ATCTAGTGCTTTTTGCTTTCTTTCTTCAATTTTGTTTAACATGTATTTTCGTCTTTTTTCATCAAAAATGAAAATATACATTGTATCAATTTCTACTTTAGTTTTTTTGTCTTTTCTTGTTGAATAGTCACTATGTACATAGGAATCCTTTTTTAATTTTTTAATTTTATATTTTCGATGATCTCCTAAAGAAGTCCAGTTTTCATCACTAAATAATTCTTTTTTTGTAATATCACCAAGTTGTTTAACGCTTTGAGAAAAAATAAAGTGGTTTTTATTAGTGACTAAATAATGCTTAATTTCTGCAGAATTTAATCCTGCATCTGTGCACATGATATAATCATGACCTTCTAAATCTTCTTCCAATTTTTTCCATTCTGGAAGAAGTTGCTTCTTTTCATTGATATTTCCTCGATAAGAAGAAAATCTAATTGGTATCCCATTTGTGTCCATAAAGAGACCAAAAGATGTGATTGGATCAGGACGGTGATTTTTTTCGACACCATAAGCACAAAGTTCAGTTTCTTCTTCAATTTCGTAGTAAAAGTTAGTTACATCATAAAAAATGACTTTATTTGATGGAGGTAAAATCTCTTTTGCTTTTTTATATAAATAACTTTGTAATTTCTCTTTGCAATCGTAAAATCTGTCCAAAGAATCATAAATATCATCTAATGTTAAATCGAATTTTTCAGCAAAATATTCAGTATTTTTTGAGTCGTTAAGCTTGGATCCAGGAATAATTGCTCGACAATACGATTGAAATTTCATGGCATCATTTAATGAATACTTAATTTTTAAGTTGTTGTTATTTTTGTAGTGATAAAAGAATTGATCTAGTCCAAGTTGGTAATAAACTTTTTGTAAAAGTAAATATCCAAAATTAAAGGAATTTTGAGTTCCGTTTTTATCAATTGGAATAGAATAATTGATTTCTAAACTTTTCTTTTCATCAATTTTAGCTTTTCTTTCAGATTCTAAAATTTTAATTCTTTCCTCAATAAATTTTTCCCAATTACCATATTTTTCGTTTAGTTCATTAGCAGATGAATATTTTTCTATAATCATTGCTTTTTTAACTCCTTTTACTGAATATGAATGTTTAATATAAATTGCTTTATCAGTTTTATCTTTATTTTCAAAAACTACCTTATACATATTTTGTCCTCTTTATTTATTTTAACATAAATGTATACTTTTGTCCACTGTTTTATGCTTAAATATACACCTTTGTGCACTTTTTATTGCTAGTGGTATTGACAACAAAAAAATCCAGAAAATTTCTGGACTATATACGTAGTATATAAATGTTGTGAAAAAATTTTAAAAATTATCTAAAAATTAAATTATTCTTCCAAACTTGGGATTCTAATTCATTCATACCTAAATACTATAATCTTATTTAATTATTAAATCCACATTTAAATAAAAAACTTGATTTAATAAAGAAAGTTGCTATAATATTATAGCAATGCTTCCTTAGCCAAGCTGGTAAGGCAATTGACTGCAACTCAATGATCAGTGGTTCGAATCCGCTAGGAAGCTCCATTTTATTAATTAAGTCTAGATTTATTCTAGATTTTTTTATTTATAATTTCCTATTAAAAAGGTGATAAATTTCGTATTTATCACCTTATTTTTTAATTTTGTTCTCTTAATTTCTTTCTTTGTTTTAATTTATACATTCTAATAAGTTTATAACTTCCAAGATATCCTAAAACAAATACTACGAATGCAATTAAAGAAATTGTAATCCAAAGAGGAAGAGGATTAACTTTTACATCTTCCCACATTTGTAAGATTTTATCATTTTGTGATCCATAATCACTCATACAATATAATCTATCAATATCATCACTTGAAGGATATTGAGCTTTTAAAGTTCTTCCTTCTAAAGAAGATAAATCAGTATGAATAATAATTCTTACTTCTCCTTCTTCATTCTTTTCAAAGTTAAATACTCTAGAATCAATGTTTTCACCTTCATCTCCCATTAATTCTTCACTTAAATAAGTTAAATCAAGTTCAAATTCATCTTCAAATTGGAAAAATGGAGTAACATCATATGTGTCATATGAATCTAAATCTTCATCATCAACTCCTTCACTTAAATCATAAGAATAAAGAAGGTATGCAAGCATAACTTTACTAGTGTCTTCATCTTCAATAAATTTATCATTAGACGCAATAACACTAGTGTATCCATTATAAGATTGGTTTAAAACAGCATTACTAGGATCTGATAAAAAATCTAAGAAATCTTGAGTGTATTTATATTCATCACTTGTGTAATAACTATCTTCATGAAGTGGTAAACACCAGCAATCACTCCAAATATTTGCACCAATTGAGGGAATCGAATAATAAAGTTCAACTGGGTTATCAGCAGGTATTGTCCAATCATCATCAGCATAATATCCTCTATTGATTGAATTAACTGCATCTCCACTCCAAGCTAAGTTAACTCCAATTTTTTGAGTAACAATATCATTTTTACCACTATCAACTTCAAATCCAAAGATATTATCTTTAAGTTCAATTAATTTATTTTTAACTAAAGAAATTGATTCATTATCAGAACTATTAAATTTCTTATTACGAGTATCATAATCGTCTGTAGTATTTAAGAAATAATCTTTATATACTTCAAAAGTACCTAATGCGTATGTATCACGCATTGAATCTTTAATAGATTGAGTTTTATTTAAAATAGGATCCCAGAATAAAGAATATCCATCATCACTATTAAAAAGTTCAATGATTAATTCTTTCTTTTCCTCATAACTTAATCCTTTAAATCTAGAATCATTATCAATAATTGATCCATTAGTTTTTAAAATATAATCAGGGTTATAGATAATTCCTAATGTTCCCCACATATATCCTAAAGCATAATCTTTTAATTCTTTACCATTATTTAAAGTAACATTATTAAGTTTACCTTCATTACTATCAAAACTTGTAAAGAAACTTGAAACATAGTCTTTGTAGCAAGGGATATTATCGTAATTAAATTCATGTAAACTATTTTCATTAGCAAGTCTTTCTACCATGTAGTCACTAGCACAAACTGCATCATAACTAGTTTTACCAGTTTTTAAAGTATTATACATTGTTTCATTAGTGTCATATGTATCATAAATTACTTGTACTCTCTTATTATCTCTTTTATAGATATAATCACTAAAAGTATCAAGTAAAGACATATCAATATAATCTTCTGCATTTAAAACATGGATTAATATTTTAGATGAATCAGCTGTACTAGTAGAATTTTTATTACAACTTGCTAAAAGTAAAGAAGTTAAGGTAAGGGTTAAAAATTTACTAACTTTTTTCATATTAATAAGATCTCCTTTTCTTTTTACTCTTAGATTGTTTATTTTGATAAATTGTAATTAAAACAACTGCAAGTAAAACAATTAAGAAAATAATTGTAGTTAACGCTCTCATTTCAGGTGGAATTGGACCTTTTTTAATCTTAGCTTGTACTAAAGTTGATAATGTTTCAATCGCTTTATCCCCACTTAAAAGACCACTACCACGAGTAAATACTGTAACAATGAAATCATCTAAAGATAATGTGATTGAAAGTAAGAATCCACTAATAACACCAGGTAAAATTGAAGGAACAATAACTTTATTTAAAGCTTTTCTTGGACTACATCCAAGATCCATTGCAGCTTCATATAAAGATGGATCCATTTGTTGTAATTTAGGTTTAACATTTAAATATACAAAAGGAACTGAAATAATAATATGTCCAATAAGTAAAGTCCAGAAACTAAAAAGTTGAGTATGGAAGATTGTATTTCCTAAGAAAACAAACATAACTACTAAAGAAAGTGCCATAACAATTTCAGCATTAACAACTGGAATTTGGTTTAAATTTTCAATTAAGCCTCTTGTTCTTTTTTTACTATAGAATGCTCCAATTGCACCTAAAGTACCTAAAACTGTAGAGCAAACTGCAGAAATAACTGCGATAATAACAGTATTTCCTAAAGCAATCATAATTTCTTCACTTTTGAATAATTTAGAATAAAGTTCAAAAGAGAATCCACTCCATTGACCAATGTATGTAGTATTAGTAAATGAGAATACAATTAATACTAAAATAGGAACATACATTAAAAGAAGCATTAAATAAAGATAACAATATCCAAAAGCTTTTCTTACCATCTTGCTCCTTCCTCCTTCTCATCTTTACTTGTAAAGTTACGAGTTAAAAGCATTGAAATAGTAACAATAAATAACATAATAATTGCCATAAATGATGCACTATTCCATTGATAATTTGAGAATCCTAAATAAATAGAATTACCAAAAAGAACAATCTTTCCTTCACTTAAAATTTCAGGAATAACATAACTTGACATAGTAGGCATAAAAACCATTTGAGCAGCACTAACTACTCCAGGAATTGTTTGAGGGAAAATTGATTTAGTAAATGTTTGGAATCTATTACATCCTAAATCAATTGCAGCTTCAACTTGTTGTTTATCAATTTTTAACATTGTTGAATATAAAGGTAATATAACAAATGGTAAATAATTATAAACAAGTCCAATTAAAGTTGCAGTATAAGGATATTTTCCTCCACTTAACCCAATAAATGTTAAAACATCACGAGTAGCACCCGTTCTTAAAACGAAATTAATCCACATAGGCATAACAAAAAGCATAACAACAACATAATTAAAATTATATTTCTTACTAGCTAAAATATATGCAATTGGATAACCAAGTATTAAACAAATAATTGTATTAATAACACTAAAAAGTAATGATTGAATTAAAACATTTAATTTATTAGTAGATGTAAAGAAACTTACTAATGCATCAAAAGTAAAATTACCATTAGTGTCAGTAAATGCATAATAAACGATAAATAAAATTGGTAAAACTACAAAAAGAATTAAAAATATGAAATAAGGAATACAAAGATTCTTTCTTTTTAAACTAAATTTCATAGTTGGATGCCTCTTTCTTTAATCTTAATTTAATATCTTCTTTTGCAATATAAACACCAACTTTATCATTTAAGTTATAAGTATATGGAGAAACACAAACGAAATCTTCTTCATTTTCAGTTCTAATAATATATTGGTAGTGATCTCCTTTATAGACACTATCTACAATTTCTCCAACAATAATTGCTTTTTCACTTTCAATATCATCAATAATTTCAATTTTGTCTAAAGGTACTTCTGCTACAACATCAGCATCATTAAAGTTATAAACTTTCTTCTTTTTATCAGTAACATTGCCATCTTCATCAACTACACCTTGTTCAACAAGTTGAGCAACATTACAATCAAAAGCAACTTCATCAATCATAACTTGGTTTTCTTTATTAATCCAAGCATCAGTATAAATATTCATTGTGAAGTCTTTTTTCATAATATGGATAGAATCTCTTTCAATGATTAATCCAATAGTTAAACCTTCTTCATATTCTTTAGTAGATTTAACCATAACTTCATTTTTACCAATTAAAACAATATATTGATAATTTAATCCTTTAAAGATTTTATTAGCAATCTTACCTTTAATCATTCCTTCATTTTCATTTACGATGATAATGTCTTCAGGACGAATAACAACATCAACTTTTTCATTCATTGGGAATGAATCTTCACATTCAAAGTTATAATCTAAGAATCTAACTTTCTTATCTCCAACAATTGTTGCATTGTAGATATTACTTTCTCCAATAAAGTCTGCAACGAATGCATTTTTTGGTTCATCATAAATATCTTTTGGTTTACCAATTTGTTGGATAACTCCATCTTTCATAACAACAATTGTATCGCTCATTGTTAAAGCTTCTTCTTGATCATGAGTAACATAAATAAAAGTAATTCCAAGTTTAGTATGCATTTCTTTTAATTCAATTTGCATATCTTTACGCATCTTTAAGTCTAAAGCACCTAAAGGTTCATCAAGTAATAAAATTGTTGGTTCATTAACGATTGCACGAGCAATTGCAACTCTTTGTTGTTGACCACCACTTAAAGTATTAATGTTACGGTCTTCTAAAGAATCTAAATCAACAATCTTTAAAGCTCTTGCAACTTTTTCATCAATTTCTTTATTTGTTAATTTTTTATACTTATATGCTTGAACAGGAGTTTCCTTAGTTTTACTAAGTTCATCATTTAATTTTTCAAGTTTTTCTTGCTTTTCTTCATCTCCCATATGTTTTTTTCTTTTGATTAAAGATATTTCGGATTTAATTTCTTTAATTTTCTTTTTATCAATTTTTAAAACAGGGTTACCAGATTTATCTTTTAAAGCAACTGGTATTTTTTTAAGTCTTAATCCAAAAGCGACATTATCATAAACATCAAGATGTGGAAATAACGCGTAACGTTGGAAAACCATATTGATTGGTCTTTTGTTTGGAGGTAAATTAGAAATATCTTTACCAGAAAGTAATATTTCTCCTTTACTAGGAAACTCGAAACCAGCAATCATCCTTAAAGTTGTTGACTTACCACAACCAGAAGGACCTAAAAAAGTGACAAATTCACCTTTGCGAACATAAAAATTAAAGTTATCTACAGCACACATTCCGTTGTCATAGATTTTAGAAACATTTTTAAGTTCAATAATGTTAATATCTTCCATTTCATTTCTCCCTTTTAAAAAAGCAATAAAAAAACTTTTTTAATGAGAAAAATATAATGATTTTTTATAAAAAAAACAAGCATTTTTTTTGCATCAAAAAACGAATCAAGTTTTTTGACATGTCTTTTTTAGAAAAAATACGATAAATATGCTATTTATTTTAAAAATAAATTTTTAAAAATTTTTACAATTTTTGTGCTTAATTTTAATGCATTTTTTCATTCATTTTTTTGAGGTATTTTTAATTCACTTTTTAACTCTTTTATTG
>CAVGUB010000101.1:0-10816 GCA_963632375.1 Phocaeicola dorei
ATATTAAACATATTATAAGAAATAATAAAATAAATATCAAATATAATGAAAATCCATTGTGATATTTACATGTCTTTTCATTTCTTCTAAAGTAATATCACTATTATAAAAGAATATTAAAAAGGCAATAATTCTAGAAGACATTCTATATAAGAAGAAATCTTCATCTGCTGGATTAATATCAGGATATGCTCTACTTTGATATCTTTTCTTTAAAAATATATGGATTTCTTTAAATAAAACATAATATAACTTACTAGTTTCAATTTTACCACTTCCTATTTTTTTAGGTGTTCTTATTTTATCTAAATATTTTAAACAATATAAAGTAAATTCCTTACAATATGTTTTAAAATCTTTAATATTTTCAAAACTTGCAGGCCTTTGTTTGTATAAATATCTTGTTATTTTTACTATAAAATCTTCTTTATCGTCAAAATGATTGTAAAAAGTTGGTCTTTTAACATTGGCTTTTTCACAGATTTCACTAATATTAATATCATCATAATTCTTTTCTTTTAGAAGCTTAGTAAGTGCACTCAAGAATTTTGAATAAGTTTGTTCGATTCGCTTTTCCATATATATATATATATACCTCTATTTCGTTGGCTTAAAAGATAACGGGATTGCATTTTTAACTTTCTTCATCATCTCGTCAACAGTTAAGTTTTTACTAACATAAAATAACATAGCGTATGATAAAAACATACTTGAATATGAGTAGACTAAAAATCTTTGTTCTTCGTCAGTTAATCCATCTTTTTGACTTTCTGGCATTGATTTATATTTTTCTAATAAAAATTTATCAACTACATGAAAGAATATGTAATACATTGAAGAAACGTGACCGTCTTCATTTAAAATACCGACTTGTTTTTTAAAATTATTTAAATATTCTAAATCACATTTTAATAATTTTAAGACGAATTCTCTAAATGAAGTGATTCTATCTAAAGAGTAGAACTCAACCATATTATCTAATCTATATTTAAAAATTTTTGCTAAAAAATCATCTTTATCATTAAAATGGTTGTAAAAAGTTGGTCTTTTAATACCAGCTTCAATGCAGATATCATTAACAGTGATATCATCATAATCTTTTTGCATAATTAATCTACTATATGCATGTTGTATTTTGTCGAAAGACTTTTCAATTCTTTTATCCATATTTTAATGATATTTAACAAAAATAGCCTTTTAGTTAAACATTAGGTTGTAATTATATCATTTAATGAACGAGAGTTCAATATAAATTTAACCTAAATTATCGTATTTTTTTAATTTTTATGTTAGGCAATAAACATTAATTTTTTAAAGCGTTAATTGGAACGACGTAAGTATCATCTGAATACTTAAAACAAGCGTTACCTAAGCCTATAATAATTAGTTTAAGTTTGGGACCTTTGCCACCGTTTTTAATAATTTCATCACTAACTTTATTTAGGTTTTTACTAGCTTCTTCAATTTTATTTGCGCCTAATTTTATTTCTATTGCACAATAATCACCATCTTCTAATTCTAAGATTGCGTCTATTTCATTATCTTTATAATCTTGATAATGAAATAATTTTGCATTCATTCCTAAAGCATAAATTCCTAAATCTCTCTCCACTAATGCTTCAAATAAGAAACCAAATAAATTTATATCGTTTATTAATTTTTGAGGTGTTAGATTTAGTAAAGCACAAGCAATAGCTGGATCGCTGAAATGTCTTTTTTCGGATTGCTTAATTCTTAAAGAAGAACGAATATTTGGAGAAAAAGGAGGCTGATTATTTAAAATAAACAAAGAATTTAAGATGTTTAGATAACTTGATAAAGTATTTCTACTAATTGATTCTTCATCAATTTGTTGAATATCTTTTAATAAAGTTAAATTAGAAACTGTGGTAGATTCATTTCTTGCTAAAGATTTTAAAAGTAATTCAAATTTTGCTTTATTAAAATTAATATTCTCTTCACTTTCATTTTCATCTTCATCAGGATCATTTAAATCTTTATTTATTAAGGTATCTACATATGCTCTTGGCATTAAATGTACATCTTCAGGATCAACATCAATATTTTCTGGCCATCCACCTCTAATTATTAAAGTTGCTAATTTATCAATAGGAAGTTCTTCAACAAATTGATCTTTAAAAACATTATTCATACAAAGATCTTTTAAACTGACTAATCCTAAACTATCTCCTGATTCGTAAAGAGACATAGTATTCATTCTTATTTTTACAATTCTTCCTGCTCCACTATGGAAATAACCATTTTTTACAGGTGTAGAAGAACCAGTTAAAATAATTTGACCTTTTTTATGTCTTTTATCAACTTCAACTCTAGTTGCATCCCAAAGAGAAGGTACTTCTTGCCATTCATCAATTAATCTTGGAGTTTCTCCTTGTAATACAAAAGAAGGATTTAATGATGCTAATTTTCTATTTGAAAAGTTACCGTTTGAATCATTTACTAAAAATTCGCTATTTGCGTGATATTTACTAGTCCATGTTTTGCCACACCATTTCATTCCTTCAATGCAAATAGCTCCACTAACTTTTAAATATCTATCGATAACATCATCTATAATTCTTTTTTTGTATGCTTTTTTGTCTAAATCTACACTCATAATTAACTACCTTATAATAATTTTATCAAAATGAGCAATATTTTCAAGTTTCATTGAGCAATATTTTGACTTTTCATTGAGCAATATTTTCAAGTTTCATTGAGCAACTTTTTTAAGATTAAAAAATAGAGGTAAGAACCTCTATTAATTAAAATAAGCTATAAGATTTAATTTTATCAATAATTTCACACATTCTTTCGATGGAAACTTCTTGATGATAATAGAAATAGTGAGCTTGTAATGCAAAGAATCCAGCGTATTCATACATTAATATATCAACATCTGTCGTATTAGGATTTTTATGTCTTTTAACCATGTATTTTTGTTTGAAATATTCTTGTTCAACATTGATCGAAATTTTATATAATGCACTAATGTTGTCTGGATCTCTTAAAAATACTGGATTTTTACGGTTAAATGATAAATCTAAGATATAACCTTTAAGTAATGCGATAACAAAATCTTCAAAACATAAATCATCACTGATTCTTTCTCTTATAATGATTTGTTCAAATTCCCATGATAAAATCTTACCAACAAAGTCTCTTTTATCTTTGAAATTGTTGTAGAATGTTGGTCTTTGAATTCCTGCTTCTTTACAGATATCTAATACTGTAACCTCATCATAAGGATGATCTCTTAAGATTTTAAAGAAAGACCTTAATAATAAATCATATGTTTTTTCAATTCGCTTATCCATTTTTATAAACCTCCCCAATTATTTTTTATTAAAATAGATTTTATATGCTAAGTCACCCATTCTATCAATGATATCATCAACAGTAAGTGAATCATCATTAATAAAATAAACAACTATGTTAATAAATATTCCTGTGTAACTTCTAATTAATATTTCTTTAGATATATCATCTAAATCATATTCATTATTTTGATTACATTTATCTCTTAATAAAGTGAATATTGTTTTATGAAAAATAACATAAACTATATGTTCTTGAGCGTTTTCTTTTAGATAATTTTCTTTTTTCTTTTCAATATCTATTTGATATAAGAATGTTTCAAGCAAAGTGAAGAAGTAGTCTTTAAAGTTAAGATTATCTAAAGAGTAATTCGTTTTTAATTTATCTAGAAAATATTTAGTTAATGCTACTTTTGCAAAATCATCTTTATCTTTGTAGTGATTATAAAAGGTTGGTCTTCTAATAGAAGCTTCTTTACATATTTCATCTACAGTGATTTGACTATATGGTTTCTTCTTGTTTAATACTACTAAAGCGTTATACAAATCAGTCTGTGTTTTTAGCATCCTTTTGTCCATATTCTCTATAAAAACCCTTCTTTTCTTTAATTTTTAATATTATAATCAGTATTTTTTTATTTAACAAGCGTAAAAAAACGCCTTTTTTTACAAAGGCATTTAATTAGTTAATTATTTTGAAAATTCTTTTTTAAATGTGTCTAAAACACTAGGAAGATTGATATCTTGTTTAGTATTGTATTCAACTTTGAATCCATCTGTAGCGTCATATCTAGGAATAACATGAACATGGAAATGTGGAACACTTTGACCAGCACTTGGATAACAATTAGTAATAATGTTTACGCCTTTAGCACCTAAAACTGCAACATCAATTTGACCAATTCTTTGAGCGACATTCATAACTTTATTCATGATTTCTTTTGGACAAGAAAGGAATGTTTCGTAGTGTTTTTTAGAAACTACTAAAGCGTGTCCTTTAGTAACTGGATTAACATCTAAGAATGCTAAAACATCATCATCTTCATAAATCTTATTTGATGGGATAACTCCATCAACAATCTTACAAAATACACAATTTGTATCAAATTCTTTACTCATTTTTATTCTCCTTTAAACAAAAAGAGCCCACTAGTGGCTCTTTTTAATATTAATTATTAATCATCAAATAATGATGGATATGTACTCTTAAAGTAATCATAGACTGTTTGGTCATAGTAATTAATATTTGATTTCTTTAAGAAGTATGTAACAGCATTAGAAGTGTATGTTGATCCACTTGCTAATGTATAACCCATATCAATAGCATTTGATTCAATTTCTTGTAATTCTTCTTTAGTTGCACTTGAGCCACTTGCTAAAGTATCTGGTGAAATTTGATCAACAACTTCAACAATGTAGTAGTTGCTATCAACTTTCCAAACAACACTGTCGAATTCATTCTTATAAGTTGTTTTCTTTAAGAATGTTGGACCATTTTTAACAAATTGTTTTAAATAAGCACCATCAACAACGTATTTACCACTCTTTGCAGTTTCAAATTCACTTGATAAACCATAAGAGAATAATTTATTTTTCATTGTTGAATCACTAATTCCTGAGAATGAATCACTTCCTCCCCATTTATTAGTAACATAGCTATTTGTTCTAATATTTGCAATTTGGAGTGCTAAACCTTCTTCAGGTGAAACACTTAATCCATCGACAGAAGTAAATGTTGTATATGCAGTTGAATCATTAGTAGATGGATTATTAGTTAATTTTGAATATTGTTTAATTAAATCTCCATAAACTGATCCATCATAATATGGATAATCACTACCTAATTTACCATCGATATATGAATTGAATTTACTATCGATTGCAGTTGATTCAGTGCCGAATGTTGATTCTGCTAATTCTTTTGCAATAGCTCTTGTATCACTATCAATGTTATCGTTATTACCATCTAAATCATCGTGAATTCCATACCATGCTTCAACAACAGGTGAGAAATCAACATTACTTTCAGTTTCTTTTGATAAATAATCTTGAACATATGTTTTTAACATATTTTCAGCATTTGTAGAATCACTATCAGTTAATTTAATGAAATTTAATTTTCTTGATTGAGTTCTACCAATTGATTGATATTGTTTATCATAGATATATGATTGAGTTAATAAGTTATTAATGATACCAGGTAAGATTGTTTCATTGATGTAATCTCTATAGTGATATAAATGTAACATTGCATCATCACCTTCAATGATTCTCTTATAATCTTCATTAGCATCATAAGTTGCATCGATTAATAATCCAAAAGTAAAGTCATTTTCTTCACTTAAGTCTTTATTAGTTTCATTTTTATAGTCTGGGACTGTGTATAAAACTGATGCAGGGACTGTTGATAAGTCTTTTTTATAGATTGAATATAAAGAAGAATAGATGTTTCTTGCAAATAAAATTTCATAGAATTTATTATTCTTTTTATAATCTGAAGCGTTTGCTTTATCAAACATTGATTTAACGACTTGTTTTTCAACAAGTGACATATAGCTTTCAATTCTTGCTTTATAGTCTTCAATGTTACTCATTGATGGTTCATCTTCATAAACAACTGAAACACCAGTGGATTTCCAATTCCAATAGAATTTATGTGATTTAACGAATTCTAAAACACTGTTATCATCAGTTAAATCTAATCCTTCAATAGCAAGTTCACCATTTGAATTGATTTTGAAATTACCAATATATGATTCTGCTAAAGCTTCAACTAACATTGAAGAAATATCACTAGCAAAGCTTGATCCATTTTTGATTGTATCAAAGATTTCTTTAACTGTATTTGCTTCAACATCAACTTTTGTACCAGTTTTATCAACAACAACAGCTTCATCTTGATTCTTTAATTTAACACTAGCTGAGTCACAACCAGTTAATAAAACAGAAAGTGCAACAACTGCGAGTAAAGATTTATAATTTCTTTTTTTCATAATTAATTGTTACCTCCGTTAGTATCAAGAGAAGAAGTGTAGTAACATAATTTGCCTTTTCCATAGTAATCACTATCACCAAAGTGGATAGCACAAGTTTCTGGAATTAAGCCTAATTGTCTTTGATCTTCTTGTTCGAGTAATGCGACATCGTATGAATTCCATGAATCTTTTAATGATGTAGCATTTGATAAATCAACACTTGCTAAATTTGATTCAATGTATTGATCAATTTTAGCTTGAACAGTACTGTTTTTTGCTTTATATGCGTTACCTGTAATCCATTCAAAGATTTGGTATTCTTTCTTACTTGATGTGTAAGATTCAAATTTATTCTTTAAGTAGTTAACTCTCTTGTTGTAACCTTCAACGTTTGTTGAGAAGTTTGAATTAACGAATGTTGCAAGTTGAGAACCTGTAGAATCTGTAGGGAAATCACTGTTATAGTAAGGTTTACCTTCAGAGTCTTGACCATTTTGTAAGATTGGAGTAACTGGAGCGTAATATTCATTTAATTTAACATCAGCAGTTGTTTGATCTTCTAAAGCACTCTTTTCAATAACAACAAAGTGAATACCAGCGTTGCTTGTTTCACTACGAGTTACAATGATTGGATTTCCTTTTTCATCACATAAGACTTCTTTATCAAGTCCTGAGATTTTTTGGAAATGTAATGCTTCAGTAGTTCCTTCTTCAAAATAAGCTTCATTTGTATAGTTATAGTTACCATCTTTATTAATATCGGATTTAACTGTTACACCAGTATCAGTTAAAACATATTCGTTTTCAGGATCACTACTATCAACTTTTTCATTAACGATAAATGAAATATTGTGTGAGTTGAAATATTTATTGAAAATAATGTTACGTGGATAGTATTTAGTTAATCCTTCGTTAACAGTTAATTCTTGTCCAGTTGTTGGATCTTTATATTTTTCAACATCTTTATATTCATTTAATTTAACAACAGCTTCATAAGGAATATATCTAACACCAATGTTTTCTAAATCTTCTTTAACATCACTTGGCATTAAGAAATTGTCTTTTAATGAATTATCTTTTGTTTCTTCGTTGAATAATGAATCATAAGTATAAATACCTAATTTAAATTCATTAATAAATGAAGTATCTAAATCCATTAAATGTTCACCATAAGCTAAGTTATCATCAGTAACAGAACTACTTGTAGTATCATCACTATATTTATTAGCGATATCACTGTAAGTATTTGTACCAACTTTTGATCTTGTTAATTCACTAATTAAATCATAAAGATCTTTAGCGTTAGTTGATGAAATTTCACCTGTTGTGTAGTTTGATGCATCAGCGTCAACTTTAATGATAATATCTCTAACGTGGTATGGTAATTTAGTATTAATATAACCATTTTCTCCATAAACCATGTTATAAAGCTTAATATCTTCTTCACTAGCAGTATCTTTTTTAGGATTCCATTGTTTGAATGATTCATAGAATTTATCACTAGCTTCTTCCTTCATAAAAGAGACTTCTTTATCTAAATATAAAGCGTGTTCTTTATCACTAGTAGACATAGTTGAATCTGTATATCCTAATGTATCGTTAAGATATGTTTCCCAAGAAACATTAGAAGAATTAGCTTTATCTTTTTCTTCTTTAATACTTGTTTCTACTTGATTCTTGATGTAGCTTGCTCTATCTTTGAATTTTCCTGTAGAGAATTCTTGACGTAAAGCAACTTCATAAATTGTATCATAGTATGCTTTAGCACTTGTGCTACCTTGACGAGTAATATAACGATCAAGGATATCTTGAGCAGTAATTTGTTTTGTAGTAGTTTTACCAGTTGTAGGATCTGCATAAGAATAATCTAATGCGAAATCTTCTTTTTCTTTAATAGAACAACTTGATAAAGCAACTGTAGAAAATACTGTTAAAGCTAAAGCTAAATTTTTTGCAACTTTCTTCATTTACTTTCCTTCCATAATAAAAAAATTTCTATTTATCCCTAAATAGTAAAACTATTTTATTATAAATTGTTTATTTATTCAATTAATTTCAATAAATTTATAAATATTTTTACTATCTGATTTAATAAATAAAAGGAGTGAATTAAAATTTAAAATTTAACCTATATTATCTTTATTTTTAGATTAATAAATAGTAAGATAATTTTTTATAAATTAAGTATTATTAAGAATTTGCAATGAATTCTTTTTTTTAATATAATAAATTAATTAAGAGGACTAAATATGCATAAATTAAATAAAATTATATTAATGTGTGGATGTTTATTATTAACTTCCTGTGGATCATTAGATTCATCTACTTACAACAAAAATCAAGATAATAAATATGTTCTAGTAGATAAAGAATTAGAATGTTATCCAAATTTAACTTTTAAAGAAGTTTATGAAATAAAAGAAAGATATTATTTAGATAATAAGGAATCTCTTGATAAAGTAAATAATAAAATTGATATTTTTAATGATATTAAGATTTATGAATATTATGGTACTTATAATATTGATTCTTCTAAAATAACGATTATTTCATTACTTTATAAAGATCAAGGTGTACCTGGAGTTATGAATGAAATTACTTTAGGGGATTATACATTTAAGTTTTCTGGAATAACTCCTAGTGTGTATTCTTTTAAAGAAAGTAAGTTTTATTCATTAAGTGATGCGTATTCTTTAGATTATTTATCTGATGATGTATTAGAAAATTTAAACAAATAGACAAATTAATAATTAAATTTTTAATGATGTTAGAGATTTTTACTAGCATCTTTATTAAAATATGAATTTATATTAAATCTAAACGAAAAAAGAGTGAATCATTAATTAAAATTCACTCCTTATTTTTATAATGAATTATAACTTTTAAATCTAATATTAACTTTGCAATCCTCTAAATGATTAAAATAAAGATCAGTAACATTAGATAACGTTTTATCATTAATATAATTTAAATTATATGCTTCACTTAATGTATAAATGTTTTGAAATGTAACGAGAATTGGTATCAATGAATATGATTGATCATTTTTTTTGTTCCAATAATACTCCTTTCCATTTATTTCTTCATATGGTACTCCTAAAGTTAGATATTCGCCCATTCTATCTAGTGGATCGAGCTCTCTTGCGGTGATTATATAACCTGTCCCAGCATTATAATTATCTATCGTATAAACGGATTTTTCAAAATAATGAAAGATGTCTATAAAAAAGCAAGAGGTAGAATAGCGACATTTTCGTATATATCTTGCACAGTCAACTGCATCATAAAGAGTAAAATCTTTGACTAAAACTCTATTTTCGTCAGTGCTTAAGTCATATTCTTTTATATTGTTTTGATTATTACAAGAGACTAAGCAAAATATTGGCAACATTATTAATAATTTATTAATTTTTTTCATAAAGCAAACTGTCCTTATAACTTAAATCTTTAACTCCATCAATTATTTGAGTTTCTTTTGGATAATATAAACCATCTATGTAGTCATAATCATCAAATGGATTCAAACTACAAGTTTCAATAACAAATCCAACCTCAGCACTACCTTTACAATAAATACAAGTTGAATATTTTTTGTTTCCTAAGATTGTACTTCCAGATATAACGTGACCTTCAATTGATTCATTTTTGCAGATTGTACAAGTAGATAAGTGTTTTTTTGTATTTTGCCATAAATATGTATTTTCATGATTATTTGCATGAATTGATGAAAATACATTTAATCTGTTACCGTCTATACAATAATCTTTTAATGTATCAACTTTATCTGCTAAATTCATAATATTTGATTTAATTTGAGAAGATGTCAAAGTACTATCTTTTGACAGCATTAAAGCACAAGCTCCTGTAACTAAAGGAGCAGCAAAACTTGTTCCATGAACTGGTATAAAATTGTCACTTCCATTAATTGCATAAATATTGTTTCCTGGAGCAAAAATATCTACTGTAGTTTTTCCATAATTAGATTCATCGTTTTTTGTATCGCTAGTAGTTGATTCGCCTACAACAATCATATTATCAAAAGAATATTGTGCAGGATAAATTTTATTGTCAGAATCGTCTAAATCATAACCTTCATTATTTATAGTATCATTAGCAGCAGCACAAACAAATAATCCTTTATAATCTCTAATTGATTGTTCAATTATGTCAGAAGTATCACTACCCATTGAGTATGAACAATTTGTAATTGGAACATCAATTGGTAGATTATTTAAATAACTCATTATTGTAATAAAATCACTTTTTTCTGCGATACTAGGAATTGTTAAAGCAATAATATTTACATTTTCACAAATTCCACTTGAATATTCTGAATTGTTGCTTGTTCCACCAATAATATAAGAGACAGCACAACCATGATATATTCTTTTTGAGGTAACTGATTCGCTATCTTTTTGATTGAATTTTTTTGAATAAGTTGTGTCTAGTTTATTCTTTAAGATTGTTGAATTCATATTTACTGGAGCATCTATAATTGCAACATTGACTTTCTTATTTTCACCA
>CAVGUB010000102.1:0-6049 GCA_963632375.1 Phocaeicola dorei
TTCCTATGGAACTTGATTCATTAACTGATGGATATAAATATGTTGTTACAAGTAAGAAAATTAATATTGAAGCATACGATGAATATTTAAGAATTCAACATGAATTATTTTATGGATCAAAAGATTTAAATTTTAAAGTTTTTGATGAAATTAATGACTATACATCTAGAATTAATTTATTATCCTTATATAGATTAATAAATGAAAATAAGATTGATGAAGCATTAGAATTAGTAAATAAAATTATTGATGGTAAAGTAGGATCTACTACTAAAACATATGCTTTATTAAACAAATTCTATTTATTATGTTTAAAGAAAGAAAATGTTAAAGAATTCTATGAAACATTAAATGAAGAAACTAAAAAAGACATTAAGAGTGCTAAGACTTTACTTGGATGTAGATGTTATCTTGGATATTTATTAAATATTGATAAAGCTGAAAGTGAATTAAATTTTGTTAAATCAAAAGTTAAAACAATTGCTAAAAAATCAAAAGAAGATTTTAGCGAAGAAGAAATCAAATTATTTGATTTATTAAACGAAGCTAAATAAAAGAAAATCCATTAGAATTTGAGTTCTAATGGATTTTTTAATCTTTTAATTATTATTCAGTTTTTGTTTCTTGTTTAACACCATTTTGTTTTTCTAAAAGTGCTTTAATATCACTTAATAATTCAACTTCAGTTGGTGCTTTTGGAGCTTCAGGAGCTGGAACAGGTCTTTCTTCAGGGTGTTTTTGATAATATAATTCAAGTTCAGCAGCTTTTAAATCAGCTCTCTTCTTTTGTAAGTAAGCAAATGTTTTAACAACAGTGAATAAGAAAATAGAAATAATTAAGAATGCAATAACAGCATTAATTAATGCACCCCAATCAATTGTAGCAGACATATTGTAAGTATATGTTGTTCCATGTAATGTATATTTTCCTAAAATTGTAGTTTTAACACTTTCAATTAAGTTTGGATTTTCTGCAATAACATCAGCTCCATATGTAGCATTAGCTTCAGCTTGTGCTAATGATTGAAGTTGACTTGATTCAAAGAATTGTCCTAAACCATTTGCAGCATCCATACCTTTTTGAGCGTCATTTAATGCAGGTAAAACAGTAACTAAACCTTTTAAACCTCCAGGAACTCCCCATGTACAGATTGATAATAAAATGTTAGTAACTGCTGTAACAATAGCACTGAATGCACTACCCATGATGACACCAACAGCCATATCAATAACATTTCCTTTTGAGATGAATTTCTTAAATTCCTCCCATAATTTTACTTTGTCTTTCTTTTTTGACATATAAATACTCCTTTTTAATCATTAACAATTATAAATGATTTAAAAATGTTTGTTAATATTTTAAATTATTTTATAATATAAAGAGAGGCTATTTATGAATAAAGTAATTGTAATGACTGATTCAACATGTGATTTATCAGAAGAATTAGTAAAAAAATATGACATTAAGGTATACCCTTTACATGTTACATTCCCTGGAGATGATAAGGATTATTTAGATGGAAAGAATTGTTTTCCTGAAGAAGTTTACAAAAGATGTGAAGAAAATGGATTCACTCCAAAAACTGGTGCGATTAATATAATTGAATTTATCAATTATTTTAAAGAATATATTGATAAAGGATACGATATTATTTATACAGGTATTGGTGCTAATTTATCATCTTCTTATAATAATGCTTTAGTTGCAAGTAAGGAATATCCAGAAGGAAGAATTGAAGTTGTAGATAGTGAAAACTTATCTACTGGTACTGGTCTTTTAGTTTTAAAGATGTGTCTTTTTAGAGATCAAGGTGATGATGTTCATACAATTGCTAAAAAAGTAAGAGAATTAACTAGTAAAGTAAGTGCTAAATTCTGTATTGATACATTAACTTATTTATATAAAGGTGGAAGATGTAGTGGGATGACTTCTATGCTTGCTGGTATTTTAAAAATTCATCCAATTGCAAAAATGATTGATGGTAAATTAACTGTTTATCAAAAACCAAGAGGAAAATATCTTAAAGCTGTTGATCTTCAAATTGAAGAATTTGTAAAAGATTTACCAAATATGGATAAATCAGCAATATTTATTACTCATAGTGGTAGAATTGATGGAATCGATGAATATGTTTATGAGAAATTAAAACAATATGTATCAAGTGATTCAATTTTTATTACAAGAGCTGGATGTGTTGTTTCAAGTCATTGTGGACCTAAAACAATTGGTATTTTATATATCTTAAATAATTAAACTTAATGGAGATGATTGATTTCATCTCTTTTTTGTCACTAAAAAAGAGGATTTTGAAATCCTCTTTAATAATTATCCACTAACTTTTAAGTTTTTAACTGCAATTGATGGAGTAGAAACACTTGATAAAGTTAATTTTGAATTGTTTCCAACTGCGAGAACATCATTGAATAATTTGTATAAATTACCTGCAACTGTAAATAATTCTAATGCATCAGATTTTTTACCATCTTTAATTAAGAATCCAGCACTTTGTAATGAGAAATCACCACTTTGTGCATTTAATCCAGCATGTAAACCATTGATTTCTGTTAAATAAATGCCATCTTTAACTTTTTCAAATAATTGTTCTTCAGATAATTTACCAGGCTTTAAAACGATATTATCGAATGCAATTCCCATTTTACCACCCATTCTAGCAGCATTTCCAGTTGATTCAACACCATCTTTTTTAGCTGTTTCTAAGTTATAGAAGTATGTTAATAATTTACCATGATCGATAACTTTTTTATCATAACATGCAACACCTTCATCATCAAAATATTGGAAGAAACAGTTTTTTGTTAATGGTTTTTCATCAACACTGATTTTTTTAGAAACGATTTGTTCGTTTAATTTGCCTTCCATTAAAGAAGTATGTTTTTGAATTGATTCTGCTGAAAGGTTAGAAAGTAAAGCACTTAATAAACTTGAAACACAATCTGGATTTAAAACCATCTTTGTTTTTCTTGCTTTACCAATTGGAGTAGCATGTAATTGTGAAACAGCTTCTTCAACAATCTTTTTAGCAAATTTTTCTAAATCAAATTTTGATGGATCACTATCTAAGAAAATATCTCCACCTGATTTAACTTCGTCACCTTCTTTGACAACAACGCTACCTGAGAAATAGAAGTAATTTGATTTATTTTTTAAATTTAAACCATGTGAATTAGCAAGTTGTGATTCACTTGATGATTCACTATAAGTAACTTCAACTTCTGTAACTCTAGAATCTAATGATTTTAATAAATCTTCTAATTTGTGTAATTTTTCTAATTTATCTTTTGTATCCCATTCTTCTAATGCTTTAGAATAAACGTTTTTACGTGAATATTTTTTGCTACCTTTGAAGATGATTGGCTCTTCTTTCTTTTCAATTAATTGAGAATTTTTCTTAATAGCTTCTACTAATTCTTTTGGAGAATCTTTTTCATCTTTTTCAGTTCTAACAAGGCCCATTTTTCCTTTATAAATACCACGAGCAATAAAACTTGTTGATGAAGAAGATGAGTAATTATCTAATTCACCATGGAATAATGAGAATGAAAGATTAGCAGATTTATTTCCAACAATTTCACATTCTTCGATACCACTTTCTTTAGCAAGTGATAAAAATTTCTTAAAATTCATCGATAGATCCTCCTCTACCACCAACAACGATTTCATCAATTCTTATAGTAGGTTGTCCAACATTAACTGGAAGTGAACCACTAACACTACCACACATACCACAACCAAATGCAACATCATTTCCAACCATATCAATATGTTTTAAAATATCTTTTGCATTTCCAACAAGTGTAGCACCTCTAACTGGGCAAAGAATTTTTCCATCTTTAACAATATAAGCTTCATTACAACCAAAGTTGAAATCACCAGTAGCTGGATTAACGCTACCTCCACCAAAGCTAACTGCATATAAAGCTAATTTTGTATTAGCAATAATTTCTTCAGGTGTTGATTTACCTGCAGCAATATATGTATTTGACATTCTAGAAGTAGGTTCAAATTTATAAGATTGACGTCTTGAAGCACCATTTCCTTTTTCACCCATTCTTCTACCATTGAAATTATCAACTAAGTATCCTGTTAAAATACCATCTTTGATAAGTTCATTACATTGTGGGACTCCACCTTCATCATCAAGGTCTCCACTACCCCATTCGTTTGAAATTGATCCGTCATCATATGCACTAACGATTGGACTTGCGATTTGTTTACCTTTCATGCCTGAGAAGACACTTAAACCTTTTGCAACTGAAGTTGCTTCAAGTTGGTGACCACAAGCTTCATGGAAGATAACACCACCCCAACCATTTCCAATGATAACAGGGAATTTACCACTTGGACATTCTTTAGCTTCTAACATTAAAATAACTTTTTCAGCATTATTTTTTGCTAAAGCTTTAACATCTAAATCACGAGTAAAGTATTCAAAACCTGCTTGTGTACCAGGACCATCAAATCTTGTTTCAATTTTTCCATTTTCACTAGCAACACTAGCAAGTGCTAAACGTGAATATTCTCTTTTTGTATTCCAACATTTACCATCACTATTATAAATTGTGACATCGCTTGTCCAATT
The DNA here is from genome assembly GCA_963632375.1 of Phocaeicola dorei. Lineage (GTDB taxonomy): Bacteria > Bacillota_I > Bacilli_A > RFN20 > CAG-826 > Onthovivens. Next base: position 4,602 of record CAVGUB010000102.1, read on the forward strand.
TAATAAGTTTGTTTGAACTCTAATAATTCTTTTATCATAAGAAGAAATAATATTTCCTGTATCTTTTAAGAAGCTGATAATTTCAGTTTCTGGAACTTGTGAAGTTGGACGTTCTACCTTATGAATATTTTTTACTCTAACCTTTTTAAAGGAATCTATTTCATTAACAGATCTTTTTTCATTAAAAGAAGCTGCTAAATCGTGAGCTAATTTTAATAATGATTTTTTGCTTAAATCATTTGTGTAGCCATAGACACTTCTAAATTTACATAAAAGTCTTAAACCTACACCATATGTTGTTGAGTCATTAATTGCTTCGACTTCGCCATTATCAACTGTGAATGATTTATTGTGTGTATCTTCATAATAAATTTCAGCAAAATCAGCACCTGTACTTGTTGCAGCATTAATAACTTCTAAAGCTAATTTTTTACTTAACATATTTTTTATTGCCTCCAATGATTAAATTTTAAATGCTTTCAAATTTTTGTAAAGAAAAAAGCATCAAATTAATGTAAAGTTTGCTTTACATTATTTAAAAACTTTCTTTACATACCTAGTTTTATAACTATTTTGGTATAAAAATTCTTAATTTTTAAGAAATAAAAGAAAAAATCAAATTATAGACATTTATAAAAATTATTTTTAGAAAATAGTTAAATTCTTATTTGTATAATGATAAAATTAATAAAAAACAAGGGAGCTTATAACATGAAAGTTTTATTATATTTTCAAAATTATAACTTAATTACAAAAAGTGGAATTGGAAGAGCTTTAAAATTACAAATTAAAGCGTTAGAAAGTAATGGAATTGAATATACATTAGATCCAAACGATACATATGATATTGCTCATATTAATACATATTGGGCAAAATCTTATAAAGTTTTAAAGAAATGTAAAAAGAAAGGAATTCCTGTTATTGTTCATGGACACAGTATTGTGGAAGATATGGCAGGTAGTTTTAGATGTTGGAGACTTGCTAATATTTATACATCACGTCATATTATGAAAATGTATAGAAATGCTGATTTAATGATTTCTCCTACTAAATTTTCTGCAAATGTAATTCAAAACTATAAAGGAGTTAATTGTAAAGTTATTCCTTTATCTAATGGTATTGATTTAAATGATTATTTATATAGCGAAGAAAAAATAAAAAAATTCTATGATTATTTTAAATTATCAAAAGATAATAAAATAGTTATTGGAGTAGGTATTCCTTTTGAAAGAAAAGGATTCTTTGATTTTATTGAATGTGCTAAAAGAATGCCTGAAGTTACATTTATTTGGTTTGGAGGATTAAAAGAAATTCTTTTACCTATTAAAAATGTTAGAGCGATGAAACATTTACCAAAAAATATGATCATGCCAGGATATATCGATAATGATATTATAAAAGGTGCTTTTTTAGCTTGTAATGTTACTTTCTTCCCTTCTTTACTTGA
>CAVGUB010000103.1:0-16133 GCA_963632375.1 Phocaeicola dorei
CAAGTAATATTTGTTTCATAAATATAATTATACTATAAAATTACATTAATTTTAATAAATTATAACTATAATATTAGTGTTAATAATGATAAAATAATCTTATGTCACTTAAAGTCTATCGCATTATTTTATTTATTATATTAGCTATTACATTTAGTTTAAATTTATATTTATTGATTAATTCAGTTATTTATGTTTTTAGTGCAAAAGAAGTAGATCCAATGGATAATATTTTTTCATTTATTTGTCTTCTTTTTTTATTAGCATTTGTTATTTTACAATTAGTTAATACTATTCATTCTATAAAAAAGAATACTTCATATATTAAAAAATTAATTTATGATGATGAAGATGGAAAATTTAATAAAATTGGAATTACTCTTGTTTCATTATTATTAATCTTAAAAATTGGATTATTAATTTATGCATCACTTAATTATTTTGGAATTAATGTTCCTTACTTAAATATTGAACTTTCTCAAAAAAATGTAATTATTGGATTTTTATCTACATTTGCGTTAGATTATATTGGAATTTTACTATTTATGTTAGTAAAAAAAGACGATATTAATAAATTAAAAGATGAAAAAAAATAAGTCTTTAGGAACTAATCTAAAGACTTTTTTAATAATTTTAATAATTATTAGTTGATAAATTACTTACTAAAAAAGCAATATCACTTGAAGCATTTTGATTTGATGGTACAAATAATTTTTGTTTTTCAACACTTTCCTCATTTACTCCACAATATTCTTTCTCGTATTCATTTATATTTTTAAACATATTGTTCATAATTTTCCTCCTTTTTAAGGTACTTTTATTTCTAAAAGCAACATTATAATAAAGGGAAAAAATAAAAAAACAATTATGTAAACGGTTTCAAAAAATATGAAAACGTTTACATTTTTATGTAAACGCTTCCATATTAACGATATATCAAATTATTTAATTATTACAAAACTATGAGCACCAATCTTTAATTTACCATTATTTAATTCAGGGATTAATTTATTAGATGAAACTTCATCTACAATTTTAGTTCCTAATTTTGAAACATCAATTTCAGCATTTTCATTTTCAAAATTAAAAATAACTGTAATTTCATCATTATTTCCTTTTAATGAATATGCTAAATAATGTTTATCAAGATTATTTAATTCTTTAGTCTTATTAATATAAATTGAATTTTTAATAAATGAATATTTATTTCTGACATTTATAACTTTTTTATAATGATTTGTTAAAGAATATCCTGAATTTAATAAATCATCTGCACCTTCGCTAACTTGATTAAATGAGTTCATTAAATATTCATATCCTTGTTCAGGGAATAAGCATTTACCTTCACTTGAATTTTTATTCCAAATCATAGGAAGTCTACGCATACAATCTGTTGATTCACTTCCTCTTTTACCTTTTAAACCAATTTCTTCACCATAATAAATAAATGGTGTCCCAGGTAACATTAAAAGTAAACTAGCAGCATCCTTAGCGTATGTTCCACTTAAAGAATGAGCAGCTCTATCCATGTCATGATTTGCTAAAAAATATGATGAATATCCATTAGGATTATTTTCTTTTAAAGTTGCTTCTTGAGATTCTATTGAGCTTGAAAAATCATTAGCTTTTCTTAATCCTTTAACTTGTCCTAAAATAGCATCACTACCTGATCCATTTAATGAATTATTAAACTTAAAAAAGGAATCACATTTTGACTTATAATAATCATTAACAATATTAATACCTTCCCAAACTTCACTTACAAAGTAGCAATTTGGATCTTTAACATGTTCTTTAAAATAAGTTAAATATTTACAATTATTAATGGTATTGTTATAGTCATAATATTTTGCAGCGTCTAATCTAAAACCTTTTACTCCTAAATCAATCCAATAATCCATTATTTTTATCATTTCATTTAAAACATCTTGATTATTAAAGTTAAATTCTGGCATTGATTCACTAAATCTAGCTTCACAATAAGCTTTATTTCCTTTGTCATCTTGATATTCTGAATAACCATCCTTTCTTGTATCACTCCATGAATACCAACTAGCTTTACTTGTTTCACTAGTATTTTTAGATAAATAATCATTTTTAGATTCAATAAACCATTGATTATACTTACTAGAATGATTAAGTACCATATCAATCATAATATCAATATTTCTATCCTTAGCAGCTTTACATAATTCCTTAAAATCATCTAAAGTTCCATAATCTGAATTAACATCATAATAATCATCAACATCATATCCATGATATGAATGAGAAGGATGAATTGGCATTAACCATAAAGTTTTAACCCCTAGTTCTTCTAAATAATCAAGTTTATATTCAATTCCTTTAAAATCTCCTATTCCATCATTATTAGAATCATAAAAACTTCTTACAAATATTTCATAACTTACTGATCCATCTTTATTTGAAACACTTTCATCATATACATAATTTGATTCTTTATATGATTCAAGTTTAACTTCTTTCTTTTCTTCATCATCCTTTTTATCACAATCTTCAAAATCTGGATCGCAATCTTGTTTTTTGTCTTCATTAGAAGAATTGCACCCCGTAATTAGAGGTGCAATTGATAATAAACTTAAAAGGATTTTTACCCCTTTCTTCATTAACCTTTAACAGCTCCACCAGTGACACCACTAACATAATATTTTTGTAAGAACATAAATAAAAGTGTAATAGGTACTGCAATGACAACTGCTCCTGCTGCGAATTGAGTATAATAACTTGTGGCAACATCTTGACCAACAGTAAATTGATAAAGTCCAATTGCAACTGTCCAATTATCAACATTTTGTAATCCAATGATGTATGAAGATGTAACATATTCTCCCCAAGGACCCATAAAGCTAGTTAATACTGTATAAACAATAATAGGTTTTGCAAGTGGAAGAATAATTTGCCAGAAAATTTGACTACGAGTAGCTCCATCAATCATAGCAGCTTCATCGATGCTTTTACTTATAGTATCAAAGAAACCTTTAGAGATATAATAACCTCCTCCAGCACCAGCACTATAAATAATAACAAGTGACATATAATTTCCTTGTAAATGGAAGATTTCTTTCATGACCCAATACATAATAATCATAGATAAGAAACCAGGGAACATACCAATAACAAGGTTAAGTTTCATTAAAAGTGTTCTTCCTTTAAATCTAAATCTTGATAAAGCATATGCTGTTCCAAGAACGAATAAAGTAGAAATAATACAACTTAATATTGAAACAATTAAAGTATTACATAACCATGTGAAGAATTTACCATCTAATGTGTGGTTACTAGCTAATGGATTTGTAACACCTGTGAAATTTGAAAATAAATATAAATAGTTATCAAATGTGAATGAGTCAGGAATAAGTTTTGATCTAACACCAATTCCTCCTGCTCCAAATGATTGAAGGATAAGCCAAACAATTGGTGCAACCCATATAACAGATAAAACAACTAATATAATATAGATAAGAGTGTTTCCTAATACTCTTCTTGCTTTAGCATTATTCATATTATTGGAATTGATCCTCCTCTTTAATTGCTCCACTCTTGTTATACATTACAATTGAGAAGAATGAACATATAACGAAAATGAAGATACCAACACTACTAGCAATACCAAATTGAGGATTATTAGTAGATGTAATAATCTTATATAAGAATGTGATTAATAAGTCAGTTTGACCTAAGCCTAATAAAGCACTTCCTGCAATAGCTGGTCCACCACCTGTTAAGAAGTAAATAACATTGAAGTTATTGATGTTTCCAACAAATTGTGTAATTAAATATGGTCCAGTTACAAATAAGATATATGGCATTGTAATTTTAGTAAATTGAGTAAAAGCTCCTGCTCCATCAACTCTTGCAGATTCATATAAATCTTTTGGAATATTTAATAAAATACCTGTTGTTGAAAGAATTGTGTAAGGAATACCAACCCAAACGTTAACTAAAATGATAATAAATTTAGCAAGTAAGACTCCGTTTGCACTACTATCAGTACCAAATCCAAGTCTTGAACCTGTCATTTGTTGATATAAACTACCAATAGCACCACTATCTTTTAATAATGTAGCAATTGATAAAAGTGAAATAAATTGTGGAATAGCAATCGTTAAAATAAAAATTGTTCTCCATAATTTCTTTAATTTAATTCCATCTTTATTAATTAATAATGCTACAACAATACCTAAAATATAGTTAGAGAATGTAGCAATAATTGCCCAACATATAGTCCAACCTAATGTTCTCATTAATGCACTAGGTAATACAGTATAAATACTATTTGGATCAGGGAAGAATAAATTCTTAAAGTTTTCAAATCCAGCCCATGTAAATAATTGAGTAGGTGGAATATGTCCAACGCTATAATTTGTAAATGCAACTAATATTGAGAATAAAAGTGGAATAACTGTAAATAATGTTATACCTAAAACTGGTAATGCTAAGATTGTAATATGGAAGTTTTCGTTGAATAATCCATCAAAAGATTCTTTAAATGATCTTGGTCTTCCAACGAATTTATCAGGATGTGCTCCTTCATATTCACTCTTTTGGCAAGTATATTTATCAAGTTCACTTGCAATTTCATCATCAGTTAAGAATTCATTCTTTTTATTTAAAAGCTTATTAGCAAAGTATTTTGCATCTTTAAATTCAAGTTTATATTTAACAAGCATTAAGTTAATAACTTGTTCCATTGCGTATCCTTCACTAGTGAAATTAGTTTTAAGATACTTTTTATCTCTTGAATATGAGTTTTGAACTTCTTTAACTTCTTCTTTTTCTAATGCTTTAACAGATTTTAAAGAAGGTAAATAATGAAGTTCTCCATAAAGTTCAGTTGTTTTTTCAACAAGTTTTGCTTTAGCTTCAAGTAAAGCATTTTCTCTTTCGTTAAAATCTTTAATTTGTTTTGCCTTTTTAACCAATTCTTTATACTTTTTATTTTCTAAAGCAATTTCTTTTTCAATATCTGCTCTTTTTTCTCTAATATCAGAATATTTTTTATGAATAGAATCTACTTTTTTCTTTGCATTTTCTTGAAGTTCTATAGCTTTTTTACCATTTTCTTCATTAGCAGATTCATTTTTACCATAATTTTCTTTATAAGTTTCTTCAAATTCTTTGTAATTTGAATAAAACAAAATTTCATTACTTAATTTCAAGCAAACATTATAGTAATCATTAAACTTACCATATTTATCGTTATTTTTAACATTTTGCATTAATCCAAAATGTGCGTAAGTTTTCTTGAATTCATAAATTTTCCTTGATAAATCTTCACTCTTTTTATTTAAATCACGTACTTTTTGATTATTTTTACCTTTAAGATTTTCAATTTTCATATTGATTTTATCAAGGTAATTCTCATCTTCACAATTAACTTTTTTAGCTTCTAAACAAGAAATCTTTTTATTTAATGAATCATTTAAACGAGCAATTTTATGTTCATTTTCTTCATTCTTTTTAGCAAGTTTTCTTTCAAGTTTAGCAAGTTCTTTATATGATAAATATGCGTGATCAATTGTATTAATTAAAATATATTTTGTGTAATCATGTTGATGTTTGTTATCAAATTTTGCAGCAAAATTATTTATTTCTTCTAATTTTGATTTCTTAAATTCACTCTTTCTAACTTTATTTTCTAAAGCAATTTTACTTTCATTATCAAGTTTTTCTGAAATTTCTAAACTATTTCTAGTTAAATCATCAAATTTGACAAAATTTTCAATTCTGAAATTATTATATCCAGCATTAATATTTCTATTCCAAATATAGAAGAAAGCAATAATTGATAATACCCAAATAAGACCAAAAATTAAAATCATAATTGAGTTATCACCTGCAACGAAGTCACAGAATTCATCCATACAATCTGGATCTGGACCTGGAACTTTAGTACCTAATGTTTTTAACATTCCAATACTAGCAATACCATTCATAACAAACATGGTAATGTATACTATTTCAAAAAGAATATATAAAATACCATTAACAATTTGTTTATGTTTAAAAGATGATGCACCAAATAATACAAATGATAATCTTCCTGACCAATCATTGTATTTAAATTGATGAGCTTTTCTTTTAAAGAATTTTCCAATTCCAATGATCCCTTTTACAATTCCAATTCCTAATAATTTAATAAAGTGCCAAAGAGATGAAAACATTGAGAAAACTAAATCAATTAACCATAATATAATTTTTAATAAAGCTTTTCCAAAATTAATACAAAAATTTTGAAAATGTGACATTTGATGTGCTTTTTCAGTAAATACATTATTAGTTTTTGAGATTGATTCTTTTTCCATATAATCTCCTTTTTTAATGGTTAATAGGAATAGTCTATTTCTAGACTATTCCTAAATAGAATTTAATTATTAATTAGTTAGCTTTTCTTAAAGTATCCATTTGATCTTTTAAGAAAGTTGCCCAGTCTTTACCACCTAAATTTCCATCTAAGTAAGCTTGACCAATAGCTTTACCAATATCCCAATATCTATCTTCAGCAGTCTTTGATTGAACACATGCATATGATGATTGTTCAACTAAAGCTTTTCCACCAACTGAAATATTCTTTTCGTATTCTGGATCAGCTAAAGCTTCTTTATTACATGGTAATGTATTTCTTACTTTTAATCTGATTAATTGAGATTCTTTATTTGTTAATAAATCAGCTAATGCAGCAGCAACTTTTTGTTCAGCAGCTGGTCTTGTTTTGTTAATACCATAGACTTTAGAACCAGCAAATGAAGACATTTGATATGCTTTTCCATCAATATGATATGAAGGTAATTTACTAGCTGAAGTATTATCTCCAATAGCAGCTCTAATATCATTTTCCATCCATGTACCACTAACAGCAGCAATTAATGAACCATCAGCAAATCCTGCAGCAATATTTTCATTAGTACCTGCAATAAAGGTTCCATCAGCATAATAAGGAGTTAATAATTCTTGGATATATTTTGAAACTTTAACGCCAGTTTCACTATCCCATGTTGTTGTGTAAACTGATTTACCATCACTATTTTTTGACCAATAAAGAGATGTTGTTCCACAAGCATCTGGAGACATAATGAATGAGTTAGCATACCAACCATTAGCAACGTCCATTAAAACGTGTTTTCCTTTGCTCTTAGCTAAAGCTAATAAATCTTCTAATGATGACACATTGCTAACTTCAGCTTTGTTATACCACATAAAGTAACCATTATCTGCTGAAACTGGATAAGCATAAACTTTTCCATCATTTGTAACACCTTGAACAGCAACATCTGTGAAATTAGCTTTGATTGTTTCTGCTCTTGTACCTTTTAATTCAGCAATAATTCCTAAATTAACAAGATTATTAATATGGTCATCAGCTGTTAAAAATAATGCTGGTGAACCTTCAACTGTAGGGTCTTTTGCAAGTGTTGTACCACAATCACCTTCAGCAACTGCTGTAAATGAAATGTTAAATTTATTTGTGTCACTAGTTTGTTTTTTATTATATGCTTCAACTACTTGATTAATAACTGCTTCTTCTGCAGCTGTTGCCCAAACATTGATTTTTGTTGAAACATCACCATAACCAGTTTCTTTATTTTCACTTCCTCCACATGATGCAAGTCCTACAACTGAAGCAGCTGCTAAGACAAATGCTAATCCTTTTCTTAATTTCATAATAACTTATCCTCCTTTTATTATTTAGTTAATGTAATTACAAATTTATTTGTATATGTTGTACTATTTGCTTCTTCTGATTCGAAGTTTGCTGGATTATATTCAATGTGAACTTTTCCAGGTGTAGTCATAACAACATTACTTCTATTTGAAGTGCCTTCTTTCCAATCTTTTTTAGTTTTTTGACTACCATCTTCATTTTTAAATTGTTCTTTAAATGTATCATTACATTTTTCCCAATTTAAATCTTCCATACCATATTGTGAACTCCATGAATTATCAGCAATAAATTTAAAGCCACACCAAGCATCAACCATTTCTTGAGTTACTTCAAAATCAATTGTATAAAGTCCACTTGAAGAATCTTTTTTAAATGCACAATCTTTAGCTTCTTTAATTGTAGCAGGTGTCCATGAATTCCAATGACTTCCAATAACATACATTTCAAATCCTTGAACTGTTGGATGGTCATTTTGATCAAAATCATCATCTCCTGTACTTGGCTTTGATTCACCACAAGAAGCAACTAAGAATAAACTTGCAGCTGCACAAAGTAACATATTAGCTTTTTTAAACATATATTGTACCTCCTTAATATTTTTAGTAAGAACATCTTTAAGATTGTTCTTATTTAATACATGTTACATATATTTAGTAATAGTTTCCTATTATTAAAATCTTTTCATATTAGATATTATTCGAATAAAATAAACGAATAATATCTATTTTTCCTTTAATCTATAAAGCTTTTTCACTTACTGGATCAAAGAAATGTAATTTTTCTAAATTAAATTCAAATCTTAATTTATCATTAATTGAAATAATTTTAACTGCTGGTACTTTTGAAATTAAATCACTACTTCCAAAATCAGTATGGACATAATATTCATTTCCTAAAAGTTCAGCGACATTAACAGTAATTTCAAATCCCTTAGATGGATCTTCAGTTACTAATACATCTTCTGGTCTAATACCAATAATTACATCTTCAGGAATCTCTTTACCTTCTACCAAATGGTCAGGAATCTTAATTTCTAATCCATTTTCGAATTTTGCTACTTTTGATTCTTTAGAATATTTAGCTTTTAAGAAATTCATAGCTGGAGATCCAATAAATCCTGCAACGAATAAATTTGCTGGATGGTTATAAATTTCAATTGGTGTACCAATTTGTTGAATTCTACCAAGTTTCATAACAACAATTCTTGATGCCATTGTCATAGCTTCAGTTTGATCATGAGTAACGTAAATTGTTGTAGCACCTAATGCTTCATGTAATTTAATAATTTCACTACGCATTTGAACCCTTAATTTAGCATCTAAGTTTGATAATGGTTCGTCCATTAAGAATACTTTTGCATTTCTAACAATTGCTCTTCCTAAAGCAACTCTTTGTCTTTGACCACCAGACAATGCTTTTGGTTTTCTATCAAGATATTCTTCAATTTGTAAAATTCTTGCAGCTTCATGAACTCTCTTATCAATTTCGAACTTTGGCATTCTTCTAATTTTTAAACCAAATGCCATATTTTCATAAACTGACATATGAGGATATAAAGCATAACTTTGGAAAACCATTGCGATATCTCTATTTTTAGGTGTTTTATCATTACAATATTCATGATCTATATATAATTCACCTTTTGTAATATCTTCAAGACCAGCAATCATTCTTAATGTGGTTGATTTACCACATCCTGAAGGACCAACGAAAACAATAAATTCATGCTTTTTAATATCTAAATTGAAATCAAAGACAGCTTGAACGTTATTGTCATAAATTTTATCGATGTGTTTTAAAGAAACGAAAACATCATCATTTTGGGAAGATTCTGTGACTTTTGAAGGTTCATTGACCTTACCTTGAAGCTCTTCTCTTGCTTCATTATCCATTTGGATATCAGCCTTTTCTTCTAACATTTTTTTCTCCTTATATATTATTAAATTTAAAATTTAATTATTTACGGTTATAGTTGTCACACCATCTAACTAATTCTTGAGAAATTTTATCTTTTTTAGATTCAAATTCTTCTTTTGTTATTCTCCAACTCCAGTTATCGTTAGATAATGTTGATGGGAAATTCATTCTTCCTTCTTTTCCAATTGTAAATAAATCTTGTAAAGGAAGGATTGCTGCTTTTGCATTACTTGCACAATCAAGTTCACAAATCTTTAAAGTTAATTGCTCATTTGATAATGTTTTAACAAATGGAATTTCAAAGTGTTTACATTCTTCACTCAAAACTTCAAGCATCATTTCTTTTCTTTCTTTTGAAAGTTCATCGATGAATTGTTTTGTAGTTTGTGAATCATGTGTTGCTGTATATGCAAAATAATTTTCAGTATAGTTTGATGGTCTCCAAATGTTATCTTTATCTAACGAATCAAAACATTGAGTAACAATTTTCATTCCTGGATATTTAGTTTTCTTCATCATATCGAAGAAATCATCATCAAGCATTCCTAAATCTTCTGCAACAATTGGTAAATCTAATTTGTCTTTGAATAAATCAAATCCAGGACCTTTTACCCATTTGCCATTTTTAGCTGTTTTATCACCATAAGGAATAGCGTAATATCCACTAAAACCTCTAAAATGATCAATTCGTAAATAATCATATAAACTTAAACAGTTATTAATTCTTTCATTCCACCACTTATAATCAGTTTTTTTATGATATTCCCAATCATATAATGGATTTCCCCATAATTGACCATCTACTGAGAAACAATCTGGAGGACATCCTGCAACTCTTTTAGGATCATGTTTTTCATCAAGCTCAAAGAGTGCAGGATACTTGTAAACTTCAACGCTATCAAAGGCGACATAGATTGGTAAATCACCCATAATTTTAATTCCTTTGGAATTAGCGTATTCTTTAACTTTAGAATATTGATTTAAAAATTCAAATTGAGTCCAAAGATAAAATAAATAATTATCTTTATTTTCTTTAATAACTTCTTCTTCAAGAGTTTTAGAATAATTAAGATATTTTTTATCCCATTCTTTCCAGCATTTTAAATTATTTAAATCTTTTAAAACCATAAATAAAGCAAAATCTTTAAAATTGGTTTTTGTATCTATAAATTTCTTAAAATCTAAATCATCTTTATTAAATCTAGCGAAAGCTTTTCTTAATACGTTTAATTTATTCTTAAAGACTAATGAATAATCAACACGTGAAGAAGAATTTGACCATTTAATATTTTCATATTCTTCTTTTAATAATAAACCTTTTTTATTTAAAATATCTAAATCAATAAAGTAATAATTTAATCCATAATTAGATGGAGATTGATATGGAGAATCACCATAACTTGTAACATTAAGAGGAAGGATTTGCCAAATTTTTACATTACATTTATTTAAAAAATCAATGAAGTTATAAGCTTCTTCTCCTAAAGTACCGATACCATATTGACTAGGAAGAGATGATATGTGCATTAAAATTCCTAAACTTTTTTTCATACATTCTCCTTGAAAGCGCTTTCATTATACTCCAAATACGCTATAATTTCAAATTAAAATAGCATTAATAATATCAATATCATTAAATCATTTATAAAATAAAATCATTCTAATATTGAATTTAAAAATAAAATTAATTAAGATAAAATCATGAAAAATTATTTAAAAAATCAAGTAATATACCAAGTATTTACGCGTAATTACACTAAAGAAGGTACATTCAAAGCATTAATTAATAAATTAGATTACATAAAATCATTAAAAACTGATATTTTATATCTTCTTCCTATTAATTCAATTGGAAAAATAAATAGAAAAGGTGACTTAGGAAGTCCATATTCTATTTCTAATTATTTAGAAATTAATCCTGAACTTGGAACGCTAGATGATTTTAAAGAATTAATTAAAGAAACTCATTCTAGAAATATGAAGTTAATGATTGATATTGTTTTTAATCATACTTCTAGAGATTCTTGGATTTTAAAAAATCATCCAGAATGGATGTATAAAAATAGTAAGGGAGAATTTGCAAATAAAGCTGGAGATTGGAGTGATGTTTATGATTTAGACACTAAAAATCCAGAATTAATTAAATATTTAGTAAGTGTTATTGAATTTTATTCATCTCTTGGAGTAGATGGATATCGATTTGATGTTGCAAGTTTAATTTCTAAAGATTTCTTTATCGAATTAAATAAAATGTTAAGTGAAAAATATCCAGATACTATTTTACTTGCAGAATCTACTCATATTGCATTTATTAAATATTGTAGAGAAAAAGGATTTAATTCTTTAAGTGATGAAGAATTATATAATGTTGGATTTGATTTATTATATCCTTATAATTCAATTGAAGCTTTCCAAACTTATTGTGATTCTAGTGATATTACTTCATTAATTGAATATAAAACTGAACTTTATGTAGAAGAAACAATGTCTAATAAAGATGCATTACGTATTAGATGTTTAGAAAATCATGATCAAAAAAGAATATGTGAATACAAAAAATTAAATGAAAATTTCTACTATACTTTACTTGCATATCCTGCTTTTAAAAAAGGACCATTATTTATTTATAATGGATTAGAATCAAAAAGTGATCATGTTTTAAGTTTATTTACTAAAGATTTATTAGATTTAAGTATTGATGAATCTTGGAAAAAATATTTAGATAAGATTACTCAATATAAAAAAGATCCTAAAAATTTAGATTTACTTACTTCTTTCCCTTTAATTGATGATTCTAAATCATTAATTATTAAAAATACATTTAAAGATGGATCTACAAGTTATGGATTATTTAATATTTCTACTCAAGATGAATTAGAAGTTGAATTTAAACCAAATAAATTTAATGAATATTTCTTAGATGATGGAATTTATGTTGATTATTTGTCATCTCAAGATGTTGAAATTAAAAATCATAAGGTAAAAATCTCAAAACCAATATATTTAACTAAAAAATAACTAATTGTCTACTAATTAAGAACTAGTGAAATATCTGGTTCTTTTTTGATTCAAAAAAACTGTAGAAAATTTCTTCTCTACAGTTTGTCTTTTAATTCATGAAATCATCTAAGAATCCTGGAATGACTGATTCATCTTCATCAGGAACTTCTTCAACAATTTTTTCACTATTTTCTTCTAATTCTTTCTTTAATTTTTCTTGTTCAATTTGATTCTTGAAAGTATTTTCGTCTTGTTTTGCTTTTAAGTAGTTAAGTTTTGCAATATCTTCAGTACTTTCTGGATTAATTGAGAAGTCATATTCACTATCGAAATCACCAGCAATAATAGATACTAAAATTTGATCATCAAGTTGGTCATTAACACTAACACCAGCTTTTAAATCAATATTGCCACCACTTTTATCAATTAAACGGTCAATACAAATTTTATAGTCAATTAAAGTAACTTTTGGACCACATGTAATATGGCAAATTGCTTTTCTTGCACCTGTAATTGATTGTTCAATTAAAGGACATGCAATTGCATCATCAGCAGCTTCAACTGCTCCATTTGTACCACTTCCATTACCAAATCCAATGAAAGCAACTCCACTTTCTTTTAAAGTATTTTTAACATCAGCGAAGTCACAATTAATGTAAGAAGGCATTAAAATTAAATCAATAACAGTTTTAACACTACGTGCTAAAACATCATCTGCAGCAGATAACGCTTGTCCAATTGGTAAATTACCTTTATTTAAAAGTAATTTGTTATTACTTACAACGATTAATGAATCACAAGCTTCACGTAATTCATTTAAACCTTTAACACTTGCTTCAATCTTTTTATTACCTTCAAATGAGAAAGGACGAGTAACAATTGCAACAGTTAATGCACCACATTCCTTACAAATTCTACTAATAACAGGAGCAGCACCAGTACCAGTTCCTCCTCCCATACCAGCAGCAATAAAGACCATATTTGCGTTACTTACAATATTTCTAATATCTTCACTTGATTCTTCAGCAGCTTGTTTACCTACTTCAGGATTACCTCCTGCTCCTAAACCACCAGTGATATTTTCACCTAAAATAATACGGTTATTTGCTTTTGATAAAGATAATGCTTGTTTATCAGTATTTGCAACATAAAATTCAACATTCTTAATGTCTTCATCAATCATTCTATTGACAGCGTTATTTCCAGCGCCACCTAAACCAATAACAACAATTCTTGCTATAGGTTCAAATCCATCTAATTCATTTGTCATACTTTTCTCCTTTTTTATAATAAGTCATTATCTTCTTGATTTATTTCATCTTCTTCTCTATTAATTTGAGTAACTTCTACTCTACTATCATCTTCAAGTGATCCTTTATATGTAGATACAAATGAGATTGCTCCAAGTGCATTAGCGTCACTTGGTGAATCAGCACCAATTGCGTGATATTTATAAATAATAGATTGATTTGAAGGGTAATAATAATTAATAAAATCCTTAAATCCATTTAATAAACATCCATTTCCAATAAATACAAATGGAATTGTACCTTTTAAATCACTATATTCATTTAATAAAGTATCTAAACAATTAGAGAATAATTTATTCCATTCATTAAGTGATAAAGAGATAACTTCATTTAAATCAGTCTTATTGAATTTACGAGAAATATCATCTTCTCCTTTAACTTCTACAATTGGAGGATTAAATTCATATTCATCAGTAGATAATCCATAAATTAATTTTAATTTTTCTGCATTATCCATTGAAATTTGGAAGTTATTTGCGATATCTTTTGTAATTTCATTACTTCCAAGAGAGAAATATCTACTTCCAAATAATTTACCATTATTTGCAAAGAAAGATACAACAGTGTTATCACTATTATAATCAACTAAAACATATTTAGGTAATTTTAATCCTTCTTTTTCAAATAAAGATTCTACTCCTAAAGGAGAAATTACTACCTTTTTAATACCAAGTCCTGCATCAAAGATTGCTTTTTTAAATGATTGGACATAGTTTTTTGGTAATGTGTAGACATGTGCTTTAATTAATAAAGAATTTGAAGTAACTCCTAAAGGAGGTTCTGTATAAACTTGTTCGCCATCTACTGAAAATAAGGAAGGAACAATATCTACAATTTGATTGTTTGGATTTTGAATTTGACTCTTTTTAACCATATTAATTACGTTTTTAATATCAGTTTTTTGAATCTTAGCGTCTGTTGAAATTGTAGATGTTGTTTTTTCGCTTTGTAATACTTCAAGACCATAAGGTTCAAGAATTAAAACAATTTCATTAAGTTCAATCTTTAAACTTACTGAATCATCTTGAATTCTTTTAATTTTTCTTAAATCTTCACTTAAAGAAGCTAAATCAAAAATATCACCATCTTTAATTGATGATGTTAATAGATATTCTTTTTTATATAAAACACTTACTTTATTATCATCTAAATAACCAATCGTTAATTTAAAAGAGTTATTTTTAATTTGAATAGTTGCAAAATCATTTTTCATATCTAATATTATAAAATGAATATGTTAAAAATGCTATTTTTAAATATTAATTTATATAAAAAAATATAGGAAGAATTTTAACTTCTTCCTATATTTAAGTTATTAAGTAATTGAATGATTTATTAATCCACCTTTAATATACATTAAAATTGTAGATACATCATCAAAATTTGAATCATCTAAATATTCAAATAAAAATATTCCAAATGTTGAATACTTTCCACTGATACTTACTTTAATTTTATTGTAATAATTATCAGAATCACCTTTTAAATATGATACATTATAATGAGTAATGCTATCATTATATAAATATCCATATAAAACACATTTAATTCTAAAATATTCTTTAGTAGAATCTTCTTTTTCTTTAATTCTAAATGATTCATAAACAGTTGGATAATAAATATTATTATTTTTATCAAGGTTATAACTAATTGTATAATCATTTTCAGTGCTTGATGAAGAAATTATATATTTATCAGAATTAAATGTATAAAAATTATAATATTTATAGAATTCTTTAGCTTTTTCTTCTACTTCATTAAAAGTATTAAATTTAATATTATTTTCATTAAGTGTTAACCATGAATCAGTATCATTTTTAATAACACTATATCCTTTATAAACATTTGGATTATTATCGCTACAACTTGTTAAAAAGAAAGTTAAAAATAAAATTAGTAATTTTTTATATTTCATAAATTATCTCCATTAATATTTTGATACATAATGATGTATTAAATTAAAATCAATGTAATTTTTTAAAAGTTCTATTCTTTTAAAATCTGAATCACAATGATAACTTAAATCAATGTATCCAAGACAAGAATATGTTCCATAAAGAACCACTTGTAATTTATCATATTTTTCATTAGTTGGTTTAATGTATTTAATAGTATAACTTGAAAAAGAATCTTTTTGTTTACTAATTAAAAACTTGCAATCAAAATCTAAATATCCATAAATCTCATCTTTTTTAGAAAGTTCATTTGATACATCGTTTTTA
>CAVGUB010000104.1:0-2107 GCA_963632375.1 Phocaeicola dorei
CTGCTTATTCTTGTTTTGATAAATTTATCCAAGATTATTTAGATGGTAAACTTATTGG
This sequence comes from Phocaeicola dorei, assembly GCA_963632375.1. Lineage (GTDB taxonomy): Bacteria > Bacillota_I > Bacilli_A > RFN20 > CAG-826 > Onthovivens. The sequence continues at coordinate 59 of CAVGUB010000104.1, forward strand.
AGAAGAACAAAAAGAAGAGGAAGTAACATTTACTGGAAAAATTAAACCAGAAGATGAAATCATTAATTTTAATGATAATTCTTTTAATATTGTTAATAAAATTAGAGCATTATCTTCAAAACCTGGTGCATATTTTGTTTATCAAAATGTAAAATATAAAGTTTTTAAAGCTAAAATTAGTGAAGAAAATGGAAAACCTGGAGAAATTTTAAAATATAACAAAAAAGAATTTGTTATTGGAACAAGTGATAGTTCAATTAGTATTGAAATTATTCAAAAACCTGGTAAAAAAGCAATGAATTATAAAGATTTCTTTAATGGAAATTCTAAATTATTTGAAGAAAAAACAAATATAAATGATTAATATTAAATTAAGTGTCCACGAACTAGTAGATTTTATTTTAAGAACTGGCGATATTGATGATCGTTATTTTAATAATGAAACAATGGAAGAAGGTTCTTATATTCATAAAATGTACCAAAATAAGCAAGGAAGTAATTATTTAAGTGAAGTTTCTTTAAAAAGAAGTTTTATTTATAAAGATTATTGTTTCATTATTAATGGAAGATGCGATGGAATAATTCTTGGAAAAAGCGTTACAATTGATGAAATTAAATCTACTAATAATGAATCTTTAGAAGATTTTTTTCTTACTAATGAAGCATGGCATTTAGGGCAAGCAGAAGTTTATGCGTTAATTTATCTTCTTGATCATGATTTAGAAAATATTAATATTAGATTAACTTATCTTTCTCAAATTAAGAAAAAAGATAAGTTAATTAAAGAATATTCTTATACAAAAGAAGAATTAATTAATAAAGTTAATTCATATTTTGAAAAATACCTTATTTTTTATAAAAATGATTTATTTTATGAGGAAAAATTACATTTATCTTTAGAAAGAATGACTTTTCCTTACCAAAATAAAAGAAAAGGACAAGATGAAATTAGCGAAATTACCTATAATGCTATTTTAAATAATGAAAAGGTATTTATTGAAGCAGCAACTGGAATTGGAAAAACAATCTCCACATTATGGGGTGCTTTAAAAGGATTAAAAGAAGATAAAATTAATAGAATTTTCTATTTAACTGCTAAAAATAGTGGATTTACACCTGTTTTAGATCAAATTAATAAATTAAAAGACCAAAAAATTGATATTAGAACAACGATTATTTATTCAAAAGAAAAATCATGTATTAATAAAAGTGAAATTAAAAGATGTAATCCAGATGAATGTGAATTTGCAAAAGGATATTATTCAAAATTAAATGAAATTTTATTAGAAATGGTTAAAAATCATAGTATTTTTGATGATAAAACTATTTTAGAATACGCTTTAAAATATGAAATCTGTCCTTTTGAATTATCACTAGATCTTGCAAAAATTTCTAGTATTATTGTTTGTGATTATAATTATTGTTTCCATCCAATTTCTTACTTAAAAAGATATTTTGATGAAGGAATTGACAAATCGTATATTGGAGAAGGTGAAGAAACTGATTATAAATTTGTATTTTTAATTGATGAAAGTCATAACCTTGTAACAAGAAGTAGAGCGATGTATTCTTCAAAACTTTCAAGAAGTGATTTTGAAAATGCGTTAAAAGAATTAAGTAAAGGTAAAAATCTTGCGAAATTTAAAAGTGCTATTAAATCTGCAAAATTAACTTTTGATTTATTTGAAAAAGAAATAGATGAATCAAATAAACTAGAAGTTGAATATTTAGATGAGGTTTTATATTCAAAATTAGCGTTAATTAATGAACAATCTAAAGATTTTAAGAAACTAAACTATATAAAAAAGAAAAAAGATACTGAAGATTTATTACTAAAAGTCTACCAGTTTTTAACTATATATCAAACATATGATGATAATTTTAAGTTATATTACTTAAAAGAGAAAGATGATATAACTTTAAATTTAATTTGTCTTGATGCTTCAAGATTTATTAATAAATTTTTATACAATAAGAGTGCAATTTTCTTTAGTGGAACTTTAACTCCAATTGATTATTATAAAAAAGTTACTTTAGGAAGTGCTGATT
>CAVGUB010000105.1:0-2605 GCA_963632375.1 Phocaeicola dorei
CTGGTAGTGAGGCACCTTATAATTTGTAACTTCACGTTTATGGTAGCGAGGCACCTTTTGTAGTTTCCTACAAAGGAATTATATTAAAAATATCCGGATTAATAAAGATATTTTTAATAAATATAGTGTTTATTCATCCTTACTTGAATTTATTATTTCTTTTAAAATAGGGGTAAAATCAATTTCTTTAATTATTCCATACTTACTAATAAAATAGTTATTCATATAGTCTTCCCCATTTCTAGTACCACTTGTAGTTTTAAAATCTGATAAAGAATAATGAATACTATGATTTAAAGAATCTCTTTCTACAAATTTAATCTCATCCCTCCTAAATAAAGATGCATCTAAGAATATTGGATTATGAGTGTTGAATATGTGTTGAGCGTGATTAATATTGATTTCATCATTATGGAATATTGAAATTATATTCATTATTGTCATAGATGAATTGATGCATCAAATTCATTAAGTATTAAAGTGGATCCAGTTAATGATGAATTAACGATTAATGGAAATTCATAAATAAAACGGATTGTTCCATATGATTCAAATAACTCTGCAGGAATTGTTATTTTATTATCATCAAAAATAGAACAAAGAATAGTTTCATTACTATTTTTTAACTTTAAAGCATTTGAGCTTATACCAAATTCTTTAGTAGCTTCATTAAGAGATTTTTCAATAAAATTGTTAGAAAATTTAATTATAAAAGAAATTATGAATCTGAAGTTTCTTTGAATTTTTCATCTTGAATTTTAATCCATTCTTTTAATTTTTCTTCCATAAAAGGAAATGGCAGCCAGTGATCACAATTTAAATAATCTGGATGTTTTAAACTTAATGTTTTATTTAATTTTTTAATTTTAATTTCATACATTCTTTTACATCTTTTAATGATTTTAGTTTTGTTGCTTTCTACTCTTAACCAATTGTATAAATTTTGGAAGTTTATTTTAGCGATTTCATCAGTTTCATCGTTAATTGAATATTTTGTTAAATCTCTTTCATCAATTGGAATCATTCCAATACATTTTATAACTTGTTCTAAAGTTTCATTTCCTTTTTTATCTTGTTTAATCATGTAAATATCGTATTTTGATCTTTTAATTTTTCTTATTCCTTTTTTATTAAAATATACAATATTTTTTGTTTTTTCTTGCTTACTTCCTTTATGAATTGGTACAAAGTATTTAAAATCATTGTTTTCTATTACAACTCCAATATATTTTCTTCCTCCATTATTACTTGTATCATGTTTATGAGTATAAACATGTACTAATTCAGGAAAACTTCTTAAGTAATCGATATATTTGTAATTTACATTATATATTTCTAGTTCGCTCATTTTACTCCTTAATAAAAAATAGGTTACTATAAAAATAGTAACCTATAAACTTCACACTTCTGGTAGTGAGGCACCTTCTGTTGTTTACACTTCACACTTCTGGTAGTGAGGCACCTTCTGTTGTTTACACTTCGCACTTATGGTAGCGAGGCACCTTCTGTTGTAGTTTTCCTACAAGACAATTATATTAAAAATACCTAAATTAATAAAGATATTTTTAATAATCATGGGCTGACTTTATTGCTTCTAATTATTAAATTTAGAAGAATAAAAGCATTTTGAGATGATTCTAGGTTACTTCTTTTTTTCTCATCTCTATATATCAAGAAGTAACTAAAATTAGAAATTATCCAAAAATTAGAGAAATAATTTATTCTTAAGTAATTTTTCCTTTAATTTTCAATGAAAATAAATTTATATTATGTTTTTTTAATTCATAAATAAAAATTACTACAAATGTAGCAATTAATAAACCTCACACTTCTGGTAGTGAGACACCTTTAGTAAACATTACACTTCGCACTTATGGTAGCGAGGCACCATTTGTAGAATCTCTACTCAACTATTATAACATTTGTAAAAAGAATAGAAAGGATATATTAATTCTTAATCTACTTCTAAAAAGATTATCTTTCCTTCTTTAGATTTCTTTATCGCTTTTACTAATGCATAGATTATTTCATAGAAATATCCAGAATCATCATCTTGTTCTACTAATCTATTACATTCTTCTAGTAATTCATTAAATGAATAAGCTCCAGTTTCTAATTTAAAAATATAAGCATTATCAGCGTTATAAACATCATCTACTTTTACAATATAACTTAATTCTTCAGTATCTTTTGTGTATTTCTTTACTTCATCTTTAGAGACTTTTCCGATTACACGTTTTCTATAATAAAATTCTAATCCATCATTAGCATAATCAAAATAGTCATAAAATCCATTAAAGTAATCCTTTCCAATTTGATCATAATTTGTATAGTGATATCTGATCATTACTTTCTTTCCATATTTTTCTAATACTTCCATTGGACGACCATAACTTACTGGATAAAAAATATAAGAATCTTTTAAAGAATCACTATCGAAAATACCATCTAATTCAATATCTAAATCATCTATAACATATATTTTTACATCCATACTCATAATCTTATCCTCACATACATTTAATAGAATAATTATAACATTTAGGATTAAGTAAAATAAAAAGGAATGTTGTACACCATTCCTAATTATAAGCATCTAAATAAG
>CAVGUB010000106.1:0-4885 GCA_963632375.1 Phocaeicola dorei
ACATTTATCACAATTTCAGAAAGTGTTTGATTTTCAAGAAAATGAATTTCATTTACTTATTAAAGATATTTTGATTAATTCTGTTCTTTTACATCAATATAAAACAATTAGACAAGGGAGAATATGTCCGGAGAAAATTTATTTTTATAAAGACAAATATTTTATTTTGGGTGGAATCGGTACTAATGGATTTGTTTCCACATTTTATATAATTGATGAAGAAGAATATCAAAGAAAAATGAAAACGGAGGGTGTAACAAATGAAAAAAAGAAAAATTGAACTTAATTTAGACTTTTTAAGATGTCCAATATTAGAAAGTAATATTGATACAGGCATGATTTGTACTGATATTAAAATAATTGATGATGACTCAATGGTGAAAGAACTAAACTACAAAATTGGAAATATTTATTCTGATTATTATGAATTTGATAGTCACGATTTACCTTGTTGGTTTAATATGGAAAAAGCCAAAAGTGATAAACGTATGCTGCTAGATTTAACAAAAAAATTAGTCAATAGACTTAATGAAATAAATGATGGAAGTTATGAAGTCGTCGATAAAATTACTGAATATTTAAATAGAATTTTAAAATAGAATTTTAAAATAGAATTTTTAAAATTGGCAATTTTTATGTTTAAAATAATTAAAAAATATTAAAAAACTTCAATAAAAAAGATGTTATTTTAGTAAATAACATCTTTAGCAGTAAAGATATAAATATCAATTACAACTTAAGCAAGTAATTTATAGCATATATTTCGATTTTCTGCAAGTTTTTTAAAACTTTTTTAAAACTTTTTAAAACTTTTTTTAAACCTTATAAATATTAAAGGAAAGGAGTCGAAAATTATGGATAAAGATGATTTAAAAAAGAAATTAAATTTAGGTTTTGCTGATTTAATCAGTAAGACTTATACTGTTGGTAAATATGAATTATTGCATGTTGATTCGCCAAATGATGTAGATATTGATTTTTTAGCACTCTATTCTCATAGAAATGAGTATAATAAAACATCAAAAACTGCAGTATGTTTTTATGAATATGATTATATATTTGATAATAAAAATGGTGTTTATGATGCAATTAAAAACCAAGATAAAGTTCTTTTAAAAAGCTATATTAAAAGATTTGAAGGTCCAGATGTTTTTATTTCACCCGATTTTTCTCAAATTGGAGATGGACTATTTTCGGATAATTTAGAAAGTATGCAAAAAGCTAGAAAAGTAAGTTTATGGTTGATTTATGAATGTGGTAAACTTGTAATTCCTAATATTACATATTCAAATGAAGAATCACTAGAATATTTTTTAAATGGATATGAGACATCAAAAGTAGTAGCGATATCTTTAAAAGGATCATTAAATAATAAAGATCAATTAGAATTATTAATGAAAGCGATTGATAAAATGTTAGAAGAATTAAAATATTTAAAGAAAATTATTGTTTATACTTCATCAATTAATGATGAAAAGATATATGAAATATTTAAAAAAGCAATTGATAAAGGAATAAAAATAATAATACCTGATAATACTTTAAGAACTAGAAATAAGATTTTAAATAATAAAAAATAAATTATTATCTTTAAGCATTTTTTAAGGATATCTTTTTATAATCTTCTTGTAAGGAAGCTAAATATGAGAAGATATGACAGAAGAATGAGGGATAGACTAGTAAGACCAGTTAGACCTTTAAGAAGACATGTAGTATACGTAGAACCTAGACCTAGAATGTATAGAGGAAGAAGTAGAATAGTATTATATTCAGTACTAATTGTATTTTTATTAGTATTCTTTATAAGTTTTCTTATCATGTGTTTTTATATGTTTTAAGGGGGTAAATTATGAAAAAGATATTTAATAGATTAACTTTACTTTTAGTTCCATGTTTATTTTCTCAAAATGGACAATTAGTAAATAACGATATTATCTTAAAAGATTCATCATTTGTAGAAAAAGAACAACCAGAGTTAAGTGAAGAAACTAAAGAATTAATTTCTATTTATCAAAAAGATCCATCATTAGAAAATTATTTATTATTAAAAGAAGAAGTAATTAAAAATTATGATGCGGTTATTGATAAAAAAGAAGCTAAACTTGAAGAATTAAAGTTAGAAACTGAAGGTAAAAAAGATGGAGAAGAACTTGTAGAAGAAATGCAAGAAATTGTCCAAGAAATGTATATTACTTATTGGAATAGAATTAATTCTACAATGTTAAGATTTGGAGATTCTAGACTTTTAAAATGGAAGATAAGTGACGCTAAAAACTATGATTATATCCCAGTTATGGGAGCAGGTGATTCAATCTATATTAAATATACAGAAGTTACTAATAAAGAATACTTAGAATTTATTAATGAAACTGGATATAAAGTTCCATCTTCTTGGGTAAATGGAACTTATACATCAGGAGAAGATGATTATCCAGTTAATAATATTAGTTATGAAGACGCTTTAAAGTATTGTGAATATTTAACTGATAAAGATGGAAAGAATTCTTACAGATTACCAAGTGAGAGTGAATGGGAACTTGCTGCAGGACATATGCCTAAAGATGCTGATTTTAATTGTGATTTATATGATCATTTAACTTCAGTATTTGAATATGAAGATGTAACTCGTGGTGCTCATGGAGCGATTGATTTTTGGGGAAATGTATGGGAAATGACTTCAACAATAGTATCTCAAGATGATAGTGATACTTATATTAGAGTTAAAGGTGGAGCGTATAACACTACTCGAAATGAATGTAGAACTGAATACCATGATGAATATAGAAGTATTAATTCTTCTAGTAATGATTTAGGTTTTAGAGTAATTCAAGTTAAAAATGGTGTTGAACCTACTCAAAAAGCAGATTTATATACATTAGATATTCCTTCTAGTTACTATTACATTAAAGATGATTCTACTTACCTTTATTGGGATAAAATAGAAGAAGCATACGAATATCAAGTATTTGAATATGATATTAATACTGGATTATTTAAGATGCTAGATAAAACAAGTGATACAAGTATTATAATTAATGATACAGATAGTAATAAAAAGTATGTTGTTCAAGCCTTATCTTATGTTGCAATATCTGATAATGTATCTAAAGAATATGTTGCAACTTATAAAGAAATAGAAGAAGATACATCAAAAGATGATGAATCAAAGAAAGAAGATGATTCCCAAGACGATGAATCAAGTGACGATAAGAAAGAAGATGAATCTAAAGATGAAGATAAAACTGATGAAGATTCATCTAGCGAAGATAATAAAGAAGATCAAGATACTTCCAAGGAAGATGATAAAAAAGATGAATCGTCAAGTAGTGATGAATCAAAAAAAGAAGAAAATGAATCATCTAGTGAGACTCAAAAAGAAGCTGCTATAACAAGACAAAGTGATATTATTTTTATTGTTGGTGGATTGATGCTTATTTCATTAGTATTAATCATATTATCGGTATTTTGGGTAAGAAAACATAAATAAAAGTAATATATTAGGTGTTTATAAGTAATATGCTAGGCATATTACTTTTTTAAAACTTAAAATATATTCGCCTAAAATAACATTACATTGTATTTTTAGTCGATTAATTTTATAATATAATTGCTAAAAAAGAGGATAATATTATGTATTTAAAAAGAGATATTGAAAATAAAATATTAGAAGCATCAAAACAATTTGCGTGTATTACTTTATACGGACCACGTCAAGTTGGTAAGAGTACTTTATTTAATAGCTTATTCCCAAATATTAAAAGTGTTTCACTTGATGATTTAGAAATTAGAAGCTATGCAAAAAGAGATCCTAAAGGATTTTTAAAATATTATGGAACTCCACTTTTTATTGATGAAATCCAAAAAGTTCCTGAACTTTTAGATTATATAAAAATTGAAATTGATAACTTAAAACAAGAAGTAGTTAAGGGAAACGCTCCTTTAAAATTACTCTATTTATTATCTGGATCTAATCAATACGCTATTCAAAAAGCAGTTTCTGAATCTTTAGCAGGAAGAACTTGTATCTTTAATTTGCTTTCTTTTTCGTTTAATGAATTAAGCAAAAGAAGCGATTCTAATGCATTTAATCCAAGTATTGATGTACTAAGAGAAAAAGAGAAGTTATTAAATAATAAATACCGTTCTAGAAAAGAAATATTTGAAGATATATTTAAAGGAGGAATGCCTGAATATAATTTAAGTAATATTGATAGGGATTTCTTTTTTAAATCATATATTTCTACTTATATTGAAAAAGACGTTAGACTTGCGATTTCTGAAGATAAAGAATTAATTTTCCTAGATTTTATGAAATATGTTGCTTTAAGAACAGCTTGCCAAGTTGATTACAGTGAAGTTTCTAGAAGTTTAGGTATCGATTCTAGAACTTGTAAGGGATGGTTTTCAATTCTTGAAACATCAGGGATTATAAAATTAATTGAACCATACGCTAAAAATAAATCTGATAGAATTGTTAAAACTAGTAAGATGTATTTTATGGACACTGGATTATGTTCTTACCTTGCAGGTATTCCTACAAGTGAAGTATTAGAAAAAAGCGCTTTTGCAGGAGCATTTTATGAAACATATGTAGTAAGTGAAATTATAAAATCATATTTAAATAGTTATAAAAACACTGATTCAATCTATTATTTTAGAGATAAAGATCAACATGAAGTTGATTTAATTATTGATAATTTTGATTCAATAACTCCTATTGAAATTAAAAAAGGAATAAATCCAGTAAGTAGTAGTAAGAATTTTAAAATATTAGAAAAGTATGGTATTAAAATTAATACTGGTTTAGTTATTGATTCTAGTGACAAAGTTTTCCCAATTAATGATTCAGTTTATTATTGTCCAATTGATTTAATTGGATTATAGA
>CAVGUB010000107.1:0-5670 GCA_963632375.1 Phocaeicola dorei
TCCTATTCATTTAGTGAAGAAGAATCCAAATTAATTTATAATATTGAATCATTTTTACCACTTGTTAGAAATGAAGAATATTTAATAATTGAAGAACTACTTGAAGATGATTCAATTGATTATTCATATTTAATGAAGAAAAGTAAAAGAATTTCTAAAGAATCATTAGATTTTGGAATAAAACTTTTAAAATCAAAAGAAATTTTAAATGATTCAAATAAGTTAAATATTAATGATGTTTCAAATATTAAAGAATATTTACTTGATTTAATTAACTATGGATTAACTAGATTTAATATTGAATTTGATGAATTTCCAAGCGATGAAGTTTATAAGTTATATCATAATTACACAAAAGAACAATCAATACTCGCAATTAATCAAGAATTTAAAATGAATATCAAACTTAAAGGTACTTATATTTTAAACAATGTTTGCTACATTTATGTTGGACTTAAAAAAGATAAAAATAAACAAGAAAGAACTGATTATAAAGATAAATTTATTTCACCATTTATTTTTCAATGGGAAAGTGAAAATGATACTACTTTAAAAAAGAATAAAGGGTTATTGGATGTTAAAGAAATTCATCTTTTTGTAAGAAAAATGGATGAAGAAGATGGAATTGATCTTCCATTTACTTATTTTGGAAAAGGAAAATTTAGTAATTGTAGAGAAAGTGAAGTTATTGAAAAATCAAGTGGCATTAAACATGAAACTTTACTTTTTGATATTATATTAGAAAAAGAAGTTCCAAGTGAATATTGGTTTGATTTTGAAATTCTAGAGGTAGAGAAAATATGATTATAGAAGTTGTTGCAGGTATTATTAAAAATAAAGAAGGTAAAATCTTAATTGCAAAAAGGAATCACGCAAAAGCTCAAGGAAATTTATATGAATTTCCAGGAGGAAAGGTAGAAAAAAGCGAAACCTATGAAGATGCTTTAAAAAGAGAAATCAAAGAAGAACTTGATATGGATATTGAAGTTTTAGATAAATTTGATGAAGAAATTTTTGAATATCCAGAAAAAACAATAAAATTAATTGCATATAATGCTTTATTTAACGATAACCATTTAATTATGAAAGAACATGAAGATATTGAATGGATTGAAACTTACGAATTTAAAAATTATGAATTCGCACCTGCTGATATCTATTTTGTTAATAAATTATTAGAAAAATAACCATTTTTCAATACTTTTTATGTATTTAACTTTAAAGTTAACTTAATTTAAAGTAAAATTTTAATATTATGAAAAGAGAAATAGAATTATTAGCTCCAGTTGGAGATAGAGAAAGACTTGAAGCTGCAATCCATTTTGGATGTGATGCAGTTTATTTTGCAGGAAAGAAATTTGGTTTAAGAGCATTTGCAAATAATTTCGATGAAGAAGGAATTAAAGATGCAGTTAATTATGCTCATTCACACAATGTTAAAGTATATATTACTGTTAACATTTTAGCACATAATCCTGATTTTGAAGGATTAGTAGATTATTTAAAAGAGTTAGATAATGCTCATGTAGATGGAGTAATTGTTAGTGATTTAGGAATTGCTAGTTTAGTAAAAGAACACACTAATTTAGAATTACATGTATCTACTCAAGCAAATATCACTAACTATTATAGTGCTATGCAATGGGTAAAACTTGGTGCTAAAAGATTAGTTTTAGCAAGAGAACTCAATATTAACGAAATAAGAGAAATTAAAGAAAAAGTTGGTGAAGATATTGATATTGAATGTTTTTGCCATGGTGCAATGTGTATTTCCTATAGTGGAAGATGTTTATTAAGTAACTACTTTACAGGAAGAGATTCTAATAAAGGTGCATGTGTCCAAGCTTGTCGCTGGAGTTATGCTATTGCATCTAAAGAAGCAAGAGATGAAAATGGAGAATATTTCCCAATTGAAGAAGATGAAAGAGGAACTTATATTCTTAATAGTAAAGATATGTGTTTAATTGAACATATTAAAGAATTAAGTGAAGCTGGAATTAAATCTTTTAAAGTAGAAGGTAGAATGAAATCTACATATTATGTTGGAGCAGTTATCAACTGCTATAGAAGAGCAATTGATAATTACTTAAATAATAAAGAAAGTGATTTTGATTATATTGAAGAATTAAAGAAATGTAGCAATAGAACATTTACTACTGGATTTTATTTTGGAAGTGATCATAAAACATATATTGAATCTAGTAAACAAACTCAAACTCATGACTTTGTTGCAATGGTAGTAGATAACAATAAAGAAGATTATATTGTAGTAGAACTCCGTAATAAATTTAAAGTAGGAGATGAACTTGAGATTTTATCTAATAATGATTCATTTAATAAGAAATTTATAGTAACAGAAATTAAAGATGAAGCAGGAAATTTATTAGAAGAAGTTAAAAAAGTAAAACAAAAATTATTTATTAAATGTCCATATAAATTATCTAAATATGATATTTTAAGAAAGAAAATAGAAGAATAATTATGAAACTTAAAGATAATAAAATTTATAGATGGATAGTTATTCCTCTTTGTATTCTTCTTTGTTTATTTGGAAAATATATTCCAACAGGTAACGCTTTATCTCAAAATGCAATGGGAGTATTAATGATTTTTCTTGGATCATTAATTTTGTGGCTTACAATAGGAATAGATTGGCCTAGTTTACTTTGTATTTTTTCTTTAGGATTACTAGATGATAAATCTTTAGGATTTAGCAATGTATTTAAAAATAGTTTTGGTAATTCTACATTCATGTTTTTAGTATTTACATTTATTTGTACTTACGCATTAAGTAAAACTGGATTAATTAAAAGAGTTGCAATATTCTTTATTAATTTAAAGATTGCTAAAAAGAATGCTTATTGGTTTATTGTGTGTTTTTTAACTGGAGTATTACTCCTTGGATTATTTATTTCGCCATCTGTTCTATTTGTAATCATTCTTCCAATTTTAGAAAAAGTATTTGAACTTGCAAATATTAATAAGGAAGAAAAGATTGCAAAAGCTTTAATGCTTGGACTTGGATTTACTGTTTCAATTTCAAGTGGGATGACTCCAATTGCACACGTTTTCCCTTTACTTGCAATGAATGCTGCAGGGTTAGAACTTTCTCCTATTTTATATATGGGAATGGCGATACCTTCAGGATTAATTTTATTTATTTTAATGCTAGTAATGTTTAGATTATTTATTAAAGTAGATAAAAATAGATTTAAAGATGTTGATATTAATTCTTTAAAAGAAGGAATTCAAAAAGTATCTAAAAAAGATATTATTACTTTAGTTACTTTTATTATTGTAATTCTTCTTTGGATTATTCCTTCTTTATTTAAGTCATCTCTACCTGATTTTTATAATTTTATAAATAAATATGGTACTGCAATGCCTCCTTTACTTGGAGTATTAATTCTTTCAATTGTACGAGTAGATGATAAACCTATTATTAATGTAGGAGACGCATTTAAAAATGGAGTCCCTTGGGGATCACTTATGATGTGTGCTGCAACTTTAGTTTTAGGAGTTGCTTTAACTAGTGATTCAATTGGTATAAAGACATTTATTCAAACAACACTCGGTAACTCACTTAAAAATGTTTCAATTACTTTACTTATTTTTATTTTTGTTACTTGGGCTGCTTTACAAACTAATTTATCAAGTAACATGGTTACTGCAACTTTAGTTGCAAGTGTTGCAGCAAGTATTATTTCTTTTACAAGTGGATCTGCAAGTACTCTTGCACCTCTTGCAGCAGTTATTGGAATGATTGCATCTTTTGCTTTTGCAACTCCACCTTCAATGCCACATATTGCAATTGTTGCTTCAAGCGAGTATTGTAATACTAAAGATGTTTTAATCTTTGGAGGAATCTTAATGATTTTATCTATCATCGTTGGATGCTTAGTAGCGTATCCATTAGGATTCTTACTTTTTAATTTATAGAGGAACGTATGAAAACTTTAGAAGAATCAAGAATATTGATTGATGAAATCGATAATAAAATTATTGAATTATACGAAAAAAGAATGCAAGTTGTTAAAGATGTTATTGAATATAAAATTGAAAATAACATCCCAATTTTAGATGCGAACCGCGAATCTTCAATGTTAAGCAAGAACTTAAAGAAAATTAATAATGAAGAATTTAAAAAATATTATGAAGATGTTTTAAAAGGATATTTAAAAGCATCTAAAGCAATGCAACAAGATATTTTAAACTCAAAGTCTAAGGATTAATCTCCTTAGATTTTTATTTTGTATTATAATAAGTGCAACAATTGGTTGCGTGATTAAAAGTAACTATAAGATTAAACTACTAGTGTAAGGAGGGAAATATGATTGATTCAGTTAAAGTTGGAAAGAAAATATATACTTTAAGAAAAGAAAATTCTTTAACTCAAGATGAATTAGCTAGTAAACTTATGGTGACGCGTCAAGTTATTTCTAAATGGGAATTAGGGAATTCTCTTCCAAGTATTGATTTAATAATTGAATTATCTAAATTATTTAATACTTCAATTGATGAAATATTATGTTTAAATGATGATTCTAGGATTGAGATTGATGAATCAAATATCTTTAAAGGACATAACCGAAAATATATCCTAGACAAGATAATTGATGGAGAGATTAAAGTTGATTTAGTAAATGTATTTTATCAATTCTCACCTCTTGAAAGAGTTTTAATTATTAACGCAATAAGAGAAGATAAACTTAAAGTAAACTTAAATGATTTTTCTACAAGGTTAACCGATGCAGAAAAAAGATTACTTTATGAAAGGAAAAGATAATAAAAAAGAATGTCGTAAAGATACTAAAAAAGAAAAATATGTTGGTGAATTCTTAGAAAGTGAACATTATAGAGAATTCAAAGAAATAAGTAAAAAATAAAGGAGTGAATTATGATTTTAGTAAAAGTATTTGAAAACGGTAGAGAATTTTATCAAAAGATTGATTTAAAAACTGCTGTTAAATTCAATAAAAGTGCTTTGGTATTTACAACAGAAGATGATGAAGAAGCGTACGAAGATTATTTAGAAGATCTTGAAGATGAAAAAGAAGATGAAATCGATAAGGTAGAAGATGAAATCGATAATCTTGAAGATGCACTTGATGATCTTGAAGATGAAATTGAAGATAGTAAAGATGGTGGATATTATGATTCCAAAAAAGATGAGTTTGATTCTAGAAAAGAAGAATTCAAATCAAAAATAGAAGAATTAAAAGAAAAAAAGAAGGTATTAAAAAATTCAAGAAATAAAGATATCCATATTGATATTGATTTAGATTTAGGTAGTGACCTAAATTCAAGAAAAATATACGCTATGCTCCCTTTCCTTGGAAAAGAAAGAATTACATATATTGCTAAAGAAAAATTAAATGGCAATTCTAAATTTAAAAATGTAAAACTTGTAGCACTTTTACCATTTATGAGTAAAGAAGATGTTAATGAAATATTTGAAAATGCTTTAAAGGATGAAGCATATAAAGATGATTTAGTAGGTTTTGCACCATTTGTATCTAAAGAAACATTAGATAAATTATGTGATGAATATTGTGAAGGTAAATATCAATATATTGATATTAATAAATTTTATCCATTTATGTCTAGTAGTTCGATTTCTAAATTATTTGATTATTTTATAACAAAAGAGTAAAAAATAAAGAAGATTGG
>CAVGUB010000108.1:0-7673 GCA_963632375.1 Phocaeicola dorei
GAAATAATTAAAGGAGTTCTTGATTCATCAATTAAAACAGAGTCAGCTTCATCAACGATACAATAATTAAGTTTTCTTAAGACTCTTTCTTCTTTGCTTGGAGCCATATTATCACGAAGATAATCAAAACCAAGTTCTGAGTTAATAGTATATGTAACATCGCAAGCATGTGCTGCTTTCTTTTCAGTTTTTGTTAAAGAATGTAAGTTAACACCAGTTGTTAAACCTAACCATCTATAAATTTGACCCATTTCTTGAGCGTCTCTTTGAGCTAAGTATTCGTTAACTGTAACGATATGTACACCTTTTCCTTCTAATGCATTTAAATATGTAGGCATAGTTTCAGTAAGAGTTTTACCTTCACCAGTCTTCATTTCAGCAATTTCACCATCGTTTAAAACAAGTCCACCAATAATTTGAACTTCAAAAGGATACATATTTAAAACTCTTTTGCCTGCTTCTCTACAAACAGCAAAAGCTTCAATTTTAATATCTTCTAATGTTTCACCTTTCTTTAATCTTTCTTTAAATTCAACGGTTTTATGTTTTAATTCATCATCAGTTAAGGCTGCCATTTGATCGCCAAGTGCCATAACTTTTTTAGCTTGTTTTTTGTATTTATTTAAGATTCTTTGATCTACTCTAAACATCTTGTTAATAATATTTGCCATTACTATACCTTCTCTATATAAAAAATCATACTATTTTACCATAATTATATATTTGTATCAAATCTTTGATTTAAGCATAAATACGCTATTTTTAATTTTTTTAATTATTTTAAAATAAAGTCTTTATTTTCGATATGTTTTAACTCTTCTTTTGTAAAATTTCTTTTAGCAACTACTAAAATTTTAACGTCTTTTGGATGATAATTTTTAATTAATTTAGAAATTTCTTTTAAAGTAGCTCCTGTAGTACAGATATCATCTACGATTAAAATCTTCTTATTTTTAATTAATTCAGGATTTTCAATTTTAAATAATCCATCTGTTTTTTGACGTTCTTTGTAATTTTTACTAGATTGTTTTTCATTTTTTAACTTAATCACTTTAGAATTTTCTTTTAAATTTAAACATTCATACATTGAGCGAACATGGTCAAATCCTCTTTCAATAACTTTATCTTTAAAAGATGGAACATAAATAATTTCGTATCCTTTAAATTTATAACGCAAAAAAGTTACATAATATGATAAAAATACATCTTTTAACTCATAATCTTTATTACCTTTATATAAAAATATTAACTTTTTTAAAGTTTCGTTATAGTTATATAAGCTTAATCCTTCAATATCATTAATTTTAAATTTTTGAAGTTTTGGATCAAGTGATTTTAAACAACTATTACAAATAGTTTGATTAGACACAAAAGAATGCAAAGAATCAATTTTTAAGTCTTTAAAACAAATCTTACAAAAAGGTATTGTAGTGTTCGATTTCTTTGATTGAATCAAGCATTGAGGTAGTTTTCTTTTTAGCAACATAAATAACATCTCCATCTGGAAATTCTTTTTTTCTTCCAACTCTTCCTGATATTTGAATCAATGCAGCTTTATCGTATTCTTCATGATCTGCATTAATTATTAAAACTTGTAAATTCTTTAAAGTAACTCCTCTTTCTAAAACTGCTGTAGTTACAAGATAAAAATATTTATCATTTCTAAAATCATTAATAATTTCATTACGATAAATAGATTTACTATTAACAACATTTCCATTTTTTACAAAGATTTTGAGTATATTAAAGAATGCAATTGACATATCAATTGTTGGAAGGAATATCAAAACTTTTTTATTTTCTTTTTTATATTTATTAAGAGTATCTACTACAAAATAAATTCGTAGAAACTCTGGAATAATTTTAATTTTTGGAACTGGTAAAGGATGACGATGAAATCTAGTAAATAAAGTTAAAATAGAATCGTTATTCTTTTTAAACATATTAAGAATACGATCAGAAGGCGTTGCAGACATCATTATAAAATTACCTTTAATACTTCTTTTAAAGATGTTTTCTAAAACTTCGTTATCTTTAAAAGGAAAGGCGTCAATTTCATCTAATATTAATAAATCAAATTCTTTTTCAAATCTATAAAGCTGATGAGTTGTTAAAACAGTAATATCTCCATATAAATCTTTATTATGCCCTCCATACAAACTGATGACTTTATTTTGTATAAATGTTGTTTTTAATCTATTAGCAAGTTCAATAACAACATCTTTTCGAGGAATTGCAAATCCTACTTTTAAATTTCTTTTTAAAGAATATTCAATTACTCCAAAAACAAGTTCAGTTTTTCCAGCACCACATACAGCATAAATTAAAGTATTTTTATGATTTTTCAGGTTTTCTATTAATTTTGAAGATATTTCTTTTTGATCTTTGCTTAACTCATAACTGATAAAAGATTTATAGTTTCTAACATTTTTATTCTCATTTTCATCATAATTTTCTCCACAAAACTCGATGCATTTTCGACAATAAGGGGTTTCGTTTAAATAACCTATAAATCTTTTATCTTTATTTCCACAAAGTGGACATACAAATTCTTCTATCTTTTAAATCACCTCCCTTTACTTATCAAGATGCTAGTAAATTTAAAAATTATCCAGAAATTTTAAAAAAATGATTCTTTTTTTCAAAGAACCATTTTTATACATTATTTACTATATATTTTTATCTTTTCGGAACATGCTTTTTCATCTTGAAGAGTAAGATTTGATAATTTAATTCCAAATTCAATTCCTTCTTTAAGTGATTTATTTTCATTTAATTTATCAATAATCCCTGAAAATAAAGCGTCTCCACAACCTGTAGTATTAATAAAATTAGATACTTTTTCTATCTTAATTTCACCCTTTTTTCCATTTTCTAAATATAAAATAGAATCACTTCCTCTAGAAATTACAGCATTTTTAATACCTAATTCTAAAAATCTATCTAATAATTCATCTTTTGATAAATTATCACTTCCTGCAATTTCATAAGCTTCATAAATATTACATTTAATTAAATAAGATTTATCTAATAAATCTAAAAATTTTCTAACCTTCGCTCTTGAAATTGCTTCAAAACATATCTTTTTATTTGGAAATAATTCATATAAATCATGAATAAATTTCTCATTTAAGTTACTATCTAAAAAGATATATTCAGATTCATCAAATTTATCTAAATGTTTTTTAATAAATTCAATATTTAAATCATCAATAACTCGATTATCGCAAATAGCGTTAATCATATCATGATCAAAATCATTAATTGCAACGTATTTACTAGTAGGATATTTTGATTCAGGATAATAACTTTCAACATTTAATTTATTAAGTTCATTAATAATTATATGTCCAAATTCATCATTTCCCACTGCTGTAAAAAAGATACACTTATTGTTTAAAGTAGCAAGATTTTGACATACATTTCTCATAACACCACCACTTGAAACACTAATTGATCCAATATTTGAAGTTTTTAATATTAATTTCTCATTACTCGTAGCAATAAAATCCATATTGCTACCACCAAGTAAAATAATTTTATTCATATTACTTACTTATACTATTATCGTTTTCAAAATCACTAATAGTATCTACTCTAACTTTATGTCTTTCACCTAAAAAAGAAGAATTAATAAAAATATCTACTCTTTTTTCAACATCTTCATAACTTGTAAAATGTGCTCCAAAAGAAATCATATTAGCGTTATTATGTTCTCTTATTAAATGAGCAACTTCATCATTGTATCCAATTCCACATCTAACACCTTTAACTTTATTAGCAGCAATTGCAACACCTTCTCCACTATTACAAATTAAAATACCTAATTCACATTCTTTAGAAGCAACTTTTTTAGCAGCTTCAATAGCAAAATAAGCATAATTACAACTTTCTTTTGAGAAAGTTCCAACATCAACAACATTAATATCTAAAGAAAGTAAGTGATTTCTTAACATTTCTTTATATTCATATCCCCCATGATCTGATCCAAGTACAATTTTCATTATTTAATAACCTCCTCAATTTTATTAAATTTTATATTACCTTCCCTTAATAATGTAATTTTATCTCCATCAATTTTAATTACAGTAGAAGGAACATTACTAATTGATTCTCCTTTTACAATTGCTTTTATTTTATCATGAAAATAAGCATCTGCTTCTTTATCGTTTATAGCAGGTTTAAGGTCACTAGGATTACAAGATGGTACAAGTAAAGGTTCATTAACTTCACTAATTAATTTTAAAATAAAATCATCATTAGGCATTCTAACTCCAATAAATCCAGTATTAAGCGAATAATATTCAGGAATATTTTCTTTAGCTTTCATAATAATTGTTAATTCTCCTGGTAGGAATTTTTCAATTATTTTTCTTGAAGTTTCATTAATTTCTACAATATTTTCTACCATTTTTAAATCACTAATCATTAACGTAAATGGTTTATCAGGTCTTCTATTTTTTACTTTTACTAATTTTAAAAAGCAATCTTTAGAACTTGCTTTTACTCCAAGTCCAAATACAGTTTCAGTAGGGAACGCTATAATTTCACCTTCTTTTAAATATTTAGCAGCTTTTTTTAAATCAATCTCATTTTTTTCTAATAATTCCATAATTAATATCCTTTATAAATAATTAAAAATCTAATTTTATCATCAAAATCTTTATAAAAATTAAACTTAATATCGTCATTAAAATATTTTTTAATTAATTTTGTTAGTTTTTCTTCTTGATCATAATTAATTTCAAATCCTAATAATGCTTTTTCGTTTGTAACTTCTTCATGTTTTTTAAATATTTCTTCATAAAAATATGTTCCATCTTTTGAATACACAGCATTCATTGGTTCATTGTTTTTAACAATATCTTCAATATCATCCATATTTTCAACATAAGGAGGATTAGAAATTAAAACATCTAATTTAATATTTTCTTTTATTAATGGATCTACAATATTTCCTTCTTTTAAATTAATTTTTAAATCTAAATTTTCTGAATTAGCTTTTGCAACTTCTAATGCTTTAGAAGAAATATCCGTACAATAAACATTAGAATCTTTAAATTTGTCTTTAAAATAAAGTCCAATACATCCACTTCCTGTACAAATATCTCCAATATTACTATGGTTTAAGTTGTTTTTGGTAATGATTTCATACATTTTATCGCATAATTCAACTGTTTCAGGACGTGGAATTAAAACATTATTATTAACTTTTATTTTCAAATTTGAAAAAAAGGTGAACCCTAAAACATATTGTAAGGGCACACCTTCTTCTATTTTTTTAGATAATTCTAAAAATTTATCATAATCTTTTATGAATTCATCAAAATTTATAACTAATTTGGAAAAACTTTCAAATCCATTACAAAAACATAATAATTCATAAATTATTGTATCATTAAAAAATTCTTTATCCTTATATTGAAAATAAATTTCTCGATTAGAGATTTCCATTTTGAGAACCCTTAATTAATTGTTCTTGTTCGTAGTTTGCTAAAGCTTCAACAATAGAATCAATTTCACCATTCATAACTCTATCAAGTTGTTGAATTGTATATCCAATTCTATGGTCAGTAACTCTATTTTGTGGATAGTTATAAGTTCTAATCTTTTCGTTTCTATCTCCACTTCCAATTTTACTTCTAAATGAAGCTTCTTTTTCTTGTTTCTTTTCTTCTTCTAATTGAGCAAGTTTACTTGCAAGCATTTGCATACAAATTTCATGGTTTTGAATTTGACTCTTTTCAGTTTGACAAGAAACAACAATACCTGTAGGAAGGTGAGTAATTCTAACTGCAGATTCAGTTTTATTAACGTTTTGTCCACCAGCTCCTTGAGATCTATATCTATCAACTCTTAAATCTTCTGTTCTAATTTCAACTTCATTAACTTCAACTTGAGGCATAACAACAACTGTAGCAGTTGATGTATGAATTCTACCATTAGCTTCAGTCTTTGGAACTCTTTGAACTCTATGAACTCCACTTTCATATTTTAAATGTGAATAAGCATCATCACCACTTACTACAAATGAAACATAAGAATATCCACCAACTCCACATGGGGATTCATCGATAATTTTAACTTTATAACCTTCTTTATCACAATATCTAAGATACATTCTAAATAAATCGCCAGCAAAAATATTAGCTTCATCACCACCAACTGCGCCTTTAATTTCAAAAATAATATCTTTTCCATCGTTTGGATCCTTAGGAATTAATAAAATTTTAAGTTCTTCAACAATTTTTTCCATTGCTTCTTCGCTGTTTTTAATTTCATCTTTTCCCATTTGTGAAATTTCAGGATCTGAATCATTTGCCATAACTAAAGCATCTTTATGGTTATTTTCAGCTTGTTCAAATTCATGAAATTTTTCAACGATTGGTTCTAAAATACTTCTTTCTTTGCTTAAACTTTTAAAAAGTTTCATATCTCTACTTGTTGAATCTTCAAGTAATAAAGCATCAACTTCTTTTAATCTAGTTTCACTAGTAACTAATCTATCTAACATGTTTTTATCCATAATAAAAACTCCTCTAAAATCTTTCTTATTATAATATATTTATTAATCATTTTGTAGGTTAAAAAATCAATTTCAGATATAATAACTAATTAATTTATATACAAAATTAATGTATAATATATATTATGAGTTATTTAGCACTTTATAGAAAATATCGTTCTACAAATTTCGACGAAGTTTATGGACAAGATGCAATAGTAAAAACACTTAAAAATGCTTTAGCAAATAACAAAATTGCTCATGCATATTTATTTTCTGGTCCTCGAGGCACAGGAAAAACTAGTGTTGCAAGACTTTTTGCAAAAGCTTTAAATTGTGAAGAAGGTTTAGGACATGAATGCAATAAGTGCGATAATTGTCATGATATTGCAAAAGGAAACCATCCAGATGTAATTGAAATCGATGCTGCTAGTAATAGTGGGGTTGATGAAGTTAGAAATTTAATTGATAAAATTAAATACGCTCCAATTAAAGGAAGATATAAAGTATACATTATCGATGAAGTTCATATGATGAGTAATAGTGCATTTAATGCGTTACTTAAGACTTTAGAAGAACCTCCATCATATGTTGTTTTTATTCTTTGTACTACTGAACTTTATAAAGTTTTACCTACTATTGTTTCAAGATGTCAAAGATATGAATTCAAAAAATTAAGTGATGACGCTTTAAGAAGCTTACTTACTAATGTTTTAGATAAAGAAAATGTATCTTATTCTAGTGGTGTAATTGATTTATTAATTGAACTTGCAAATGGTGGTGCACGTGATGCTTTATCAATTTTAGATCAAGTAATCTCATATTCTGGAAATTCAATTGTTGTAGAAGATATTGAAAATTTATTTGGACTCGCTAGTAAAAAAGATAAAATTTCAATGTTAGAAACTATTAAAAATAAGGATTCTTTAGGATTAATTAAGAAATTTGATGAATTAACTTATCGAAATATTGATTTAGTAAGATTCGTAAGTGAAATTATTTCTCTTTTAAAAGACGCATTAATATTTAAATCTACTGGTGAAAGTGAAAATATGTACGTTAAAATCGCTGCATCATATTTCCCTGAAGAAAAATTATTATCTTTAATTCAAACTTTAATTGAACTTCAAAAAGAATATAAATTTACTTCTAATCCATCTTTAATTAC
>CAVGUB010000109.1:0-4332 GCA_963632375.1 Phocaeicola dorei
ATACGCAACTAATCTTTTATTAAAAATTCAAGTAATTGGTTGACAGAATTTAACATTTCTTTTAATTTTTCTTCTTTATTAGACACATGAATAAAAATACATTTAATGTTTTTGTTTTTGGTATACGAAAGAGTTTGAAAATAGGTGGAATTACAAATATAAGTTCCTGCTGATGTTGATAAATTAGTGTTAAATTTATTAGCAGTTTCTTCTATTTTTGGTAAAGAGAAAGTTGAATATAAAGTATTTTCTTCATTTTCAATAATTATTTCGTTATCTTTAGTAATTCCTCTATTATCTTTAGTTTTGCTGTTCATTATATTATGAGCTTCTTTTTCTAAAGTAAAATTAGTTTCATATGGAGCTTCTCCAAATAAAATGATTGTATCTGGATTAAATGAATCGATATTTTCTTTCAATTTATCAAAAGAATGTATAAATTCAACAGGTAATTTTAATTTTAGAATATCGTTATTTTTTAAAGATACTTCATCAAGTACTAAGGAAGAATTGTTGACGTTTCTTCCATTAAATGGTTCAAATGCAGTTAATATAATTTTCATATTTATATTATAGTTAAAGAAAAATTAAAATAAAGTTTCAAATATTGACTTTATAATTTTAAAGGCATTTAATATATGCGGTATTTTTATATGAAGAGATATTTAAAAGGTTTTATTACATATTCTATTATTTTAGTAATATTTGCAATTGTAGGTATTGTATTTTTATGTACATTAAATAATTATATTGTTATTTCATTACTTGGAATAAATTTTGTATTTTCTTTTTTAATTTATTTTTCTTTAGTTTATCTTTATTATGGATTTGAAGATCAAAATAAATATAAAAAAGCGATGTTTATTTCGATGGGTGTTAGATTTTTATCAATAATACTTGCAATTGGGTTATCTATTTTATTTATGGTACTTACTAATAATATGGTAAAACCTAATATTTACTACATATTTATGTCTCCAACTATTTTACTTGTTGGATATTTACTTGGAAATTTAGTGAGGTAATAAGTTATGGATTTTTCAAAAATTTTGAAATTTTATACTTGGAATGAAATACCACCTGAATTTTTATCATCATTTTTAACAATGATTATTGTAATTATTATTGCAATAACAATAAAAATTAAATTAAGAAATTATGATCCACTTAAAAAACCAAAAGGTTTCTTACATATTTGTGAAATTATTATTGAATTCGCAGATAAGCAAGTAAAAGATATTATGGGTCCTGCATTTCCTAATTTTGGTGGATATATTGCATGTGTAGGACTTTATATTATTATAGGATTTATAGTTGGTATGATTGGTATTCCAAACGTATTCCAACCATTAAGTGAAGAGTTTTTAAAACCTTTACCTAATCCATTTACAAATTTAGCAATGCCATTATCACTTGCTATTATTACATTTGTATTAACACATTTTACTGCTATTAAATATAAAAAATGGGGTTATTTTGAAAGATATATTGAACCTTTCCCAGTATTTTTACCAATTAACTTGGTAACAATGTGGAGTAGTGTTTTATCTTTAACTTTACGTTTATTTGGTAATGCTTTAGCAGGTTATTGTATTATTACTTTAATTTATGTAGGTATTGGTACAATAATTCCAAATACATTAGCTGGATTTGCAATTGTTCCTGTTTTAGCACCAGTTGCACATTTATATTTTGATATTTTTGATGGACTCATTCAACTTGCGGTCTTTACTATATTAACGATGATTAATGTTTCAAATGAATATGTTTCAGAAGAAGCGTATAATCAAATTCAATTAGAAAAGAAAGAAAAGAAAATGAGAAAACATTCAAAAATAAAACAAATTAAAGAAGGAAATTAATATTTATTATATAAAAAGGAGAAAATTATGAATTTTATAGGTTTAGGTATTGCATGTATTGGTATGGGTCTTGCCGCTATTGGCGAAGGCTTATCAGTTTCAAAAGCTATGGAAGCAATTGGAAGAAATCCAAGTTGTTCAAAAGATGTTAGAACCACAATGATCATTGGTCTTGGTTTAATTGAATCAGTTGCTATTTATATTCTTGTTGTTGCTATTTTAATGGCATTCGTTGTTAAGGCTTAATAAGAAGATTTTTATATGAAAAGACATGCAAAAATTAAATTAATAGCTTTATTTTCATTTCTTGCATTATCTTTAACAAGTTGTGATACAGAAGAAATTGGTGAAAGAATTTCTACTACAGTTAACAATATGTTACCAAATTTATGGTTTACATTACTTCAACTTGCTTTATTTATTGTTACTTTTTTGATTATATTCTTTTTAGCATATAAACCTTTAAAGAAAAAATTAAATCAAAGAGCAGAATATATTGAAAGTAATATTAAAGATAGTGAAAATAAGAAAAAAGAAGCTGAAGAAAATTTAAAGAAGAGTGCTGAATATATTGATGAAAGTAAAAAGCAAGCTTCTAAAATTCTTCAAACAGCTCAAGTTAATGCTGAAAGTTATGCTCAAGAATCTCAAAAAGCTTTACAAGAATCAATTGAAAAACAAAAGGTTCAAGCTCATAAAGATATTGAAGCTGAAAGAGCAAAATCAATTAAGAGTGCAAAAGCTGATATTATTGAAGCTGCAATTTCAACAAGTAAAGAACTCTTAAAAAGAGATGTTAATATTGAAGATAACGATAAAATCGTTGATGAATTTATCAATGAATTAACAAAATCAGAAGAAATTAATTCTAAGGATATAAAAGATGAATAGTGATACTTTAATTCTTAAAATAGCAGAAGGATTTTATGATGCTGCAAAAGAAAATAACAAAGTTAGTGCATATCAAAGCGAACTTAAATTTTTAATGTGGACTTTTAGAAAAAATCCTGAACTTTTTGAGTATTTTAAATCAACATTCAACGATTATAACGATAAAATTAAAACATTAGATAATATTTATGAAGATACTTTATCTAATGAAATGAAAACATTTATTAAAATTCTTCTTCAAAGAGATTTAATCGATAAAATTGAAGAAATTAAAATAGATTTTGATAAATTAGCAGATTTAGACGCAAATAAAATAGAAGGTGTAATTTTTACTCCATTTGAAATTAAAGAAGATCGAATTAGAAAATTAGAAGAAATTTTTAGTAAAAAACTTAATAAAAAAGTTACTTTAATTACTAAAATTGATGAGTCTTTAGTTGCAGGAATAAGAGTATTAATAAAAGATATAGTTTATGATTATTCTTTGGATTCTAGATTAAATGACGCTAAAGCTAATTTACTTGAATCTATTAAATAGGAGGATTTATGGCAGATTTAACAAACCTTAATTCATTATCCCAAATTATTAAAGATGAAATTAGTAAAACTAATAACAATGTAAATGCCCAAAATGTTGGACAAGTTGTTAGCGTTGGAGATTGTATTGCTACAATATATGGACTAGATGAAGCAATGTATGGAGAAATGATTGAATTTCCTCATAATAATTTTGGTATGGTCATGAATATTAATGAAGATTCAATTGATTGTGCTTTATTTAATTCAAAAACTCCTATTAAAGAAGGAGATTTATGTAAAAGAACTGGAAAAGTTGTAAGCGTTCCAGTTGGTGATAATATGCTTGGTAGAGTTGTTAATACTTTAGGTGTCCCAATTGATGGAAAAGGACCTATTTTAACAACTGAAACTCGTCCAATTGAAATGAATGCTCCAGAAATTATGGATAGAGAAAGTGTTAATGAACCTTTAGAAACAGGCATTAAAGCAATCGATTCTATGATTCCAATTGGAAAAGGTCAAAGAGAATTAATTATTGGAGATAGACAAACTGGAAAAACTGCTATTGCAATTGATACAATTTTAAATCAAAAAGGCAAAGATGTTTTATGTGTTTATTGTGGAATTGGTCAAAAGAATTCTACAATTGCTCAAATTGTTAATAAATTAAAGATTCATGATGCTTTAAAATATACAGTTATTGTAAGTGCTACTGCAAGTGAACCAGCTCCAATGCTTTATCTTGCTCCTTATGCTGCAAGTTCAATTGCTGAATATTGGATGTATCAAGGTAAAAATGTCTTAATTGTATATGATGATTTAAGTAAACACGCTGTTGCATATCGTACATTATCATTACTTTTAAGAAGAAGTCCAGGAAGAGAAGCTTATCCTGGTGATATTTTCTATTTACATTCAAGATTACTTGAAAGAAGTTGTAAATTATCAAAAGAATTAGGTGGAGGAAGTATTACTGCTTTACCAATCGTTGAAACTCAAGCAGGGGATATTTCTGATTATATTCCTACAAATATTATTTCTATTACTGATGGTCAATTAT
>CAVGUB010000110.1:0-13726 GCA_963632375.1 Phocaeicola dorei
GAAAAAAGTAATGACGTTTTAGAAAGTTAATTAAAAACTTAAAAAGTTGCGATATTATTCGCAACTTTTTTGTTTTATTATCTATTCATTACCTTCATTATTCATATTTAAATATTCACTTAATTCAGCATATACTGATTTTAATTTTGGATATATTTTTTTGTAAACATTTTTATATAAATATTCATATTTTTTAGCATTTTCTGGATTAGGTTTATAAATTGTTTCGTATTTTACGCATGCTTTTTTGCATTCTTCAACATCTTTATAGATATTAAGTGCTACAAGTTGAGACATTGCACATCCAATAATACTTACTTCATAATTTGATGGTTTATAAACTGGTAAATTAAAGATATCTGCTAAAATTTGACAAATAGCGTTAGATTTACTACCGCCTCCACCAATAGTAATATATTTAGGTTTTTGATGACAATTTTTAGAAATAGATTCTAACCCTTCTTTTAAACAATATCCTAAACCTTCAATAATTGATCTATACATATGATATTTAGTATGAACATCATAAAATCCAATAATACTTCCTTTTGCTAAAGGTCTTTCAAGTTGAGGTCCCCAGAATGGTTGTAAAACAAGTCCATCACTTCCAGGAGGTATTGCTAAAATCTTCTTATTTAATAAGTGTTCTGGAGCAATTTTTTCAATTTCAGCTTCTTCAATTGCTTCTTTACCAAATTCTTTAGCAAACCAAGAAAGCATCCAACATCCTCTATATATTTGCATTTCACCACTATAATATCCTTTATATGCAGTAATATAAGATGGTAAAAATCTAATTGGTTCAAAATATTTTTTACTAGTCATTGCAATAGAACATGCTGTACCCATTGAAACATGAACACTACCTTTTTCAGTAGCACCACTTCCTAAAGCTTCACAACTTTTATCATTTCCAGTTGCAATATATTTTAATCCTTTTGGTAATCCAGTCTCTTGATGTCCAATTTCAGTAACTTCTCCAACTACACTTCCAACTGGTACAATTTCAGGAATTAATTTAGGATCAATATCAAAAATACATCCTTTTATTGCGTTTTTTCCATAAACTTTTCCAGTTTTAAAATTAATTGGGAAGTGTCCAATCATATTTGAAGGAGAATCTGCAAGTCTTCCAAGTATTCTATAGTTAAAATAACTATTTAAAGGTGCATAATGTGCTATTTTTGCATAATTATCAGGTTCATTTTCTTCAAGCCAAATCGCAGGAGTTCTCTTTCTATTTAAAATAATAGTATCATTCATTCCAACAATAGAAAAAGCAAGAGTATATAAAAGTGGTATTTTATGCTCTAATTTTGCTTTTCTTTGATCTAACCAAATAATTGATGGTCTAATAACTTTATAATCTTTATCTAAAAAAGCTGCAGTATCTCTAAAGCAGGTAGATGAAAAAGATACAACATCATCTACTAATTCTTTATTTTTTTCAACAAGTCTTTTACTTGCTTTACACATTAAATCGTAATAATAATTTGGATCTTGTTCTGCATATCCAGGTTTTAAAGAAAAATAAGGGATATCATATTTTTCTTGTTCAATCGCTAAAATCTTTCCTAATTCATTAATAATAGCAACCCTAACAGATTGTGTTCCAAAATCGATTGAAATAACATTTTTCATAGTAATATTATATTAAAATTTCCAATAATTTTAAATTTATTTTAATAAGTAAAATTAAATGTTATAATAATATTGCTTTGGTGAAAACCCAACTTTTTAGGAGGAAAATAAAAAATGGCAAAACAATATGTTTACCTTTTCAAAGACGCTCACGGTTTAGGAAAAGAACTCTTAGGCGGAAAAGGTGCAGGACTTGCTGAAATGACATCTATTGGTGTCCCAATTCCACAAGGATTTACAGTTTCTACAGAAGCTTGTACATTGTACTATGAAAGTGGAAAAAAGATGCCAGACTATCTTGTCAAACAAGTCGACGAAGGAATTAGAGAAGTTGAAAAAGAAACAGGAAAATCATTTGGTGGTTTAGACACTTCAAAAGTCCCATTACTCGTTTCAGTTCGTAGTGGTGCTAGAGTATCTATGCCTGGTATGATGGACACTATTTTAAACTTAGGTTTAAACGATCAATCCGTCGAATTATTAGCAAAAGTCAGCGGTAACGAAAGATTTGCTTACGACTCATATCGTAGATTTATTTTAATGTTTACTAACATTGCAAAAGGACATCCAAGAACAGATATGGATAGAATGTTAGATAAAATTAAAGAAGATAATGGTTATAAACTCGATACTGAAGTCACTGCAGAACAATTAAAAGAATTAGTTAAAGCTTATAAAGAATATTATAAGAAAACATTTAACGAAGATTTCCCAAGTGATCCATTTGTTCAATTACATGAAGCTGTTGAAGCAGTTTTCAGATCATGGGATAACCCAAGAGCTAACGTTTATAGAAAAATGAATGGTATTCCTTATGAATGGGGTACTGCTGTTAACGTTCAATCAATGGTTTTCGGTAACTTAAATGAAAATTCAGGTACTGGTGTTGCTTTCTCAAGAGACCCATCTACTGGTAAAAAAGAAATTTATGCTGAATATTTACCATGTGCTCAAGGTGAAGATGTTGTTGCAGGTATTAGAACTCCATTACATATTTCAGAATTAAAGAAGAGAATGCCAGATGTTTATGATCAATTCGTTAAAACAATTACTGGTATGGAAAAACATTATAGAGATATGCAAGATATGGAATATACTGTTGAAAATGGTAAATTATATTTCTTACAAACTCGTAATGGTAAAAGAACAGCTCAAGCTTCATTACAAATCGCATTTGATTTATTAGATGAAGGTTTAATTAGTGAAGAAGAAGCAGTTTTAAGAGTTGAACCTAAATTATTAGATTCATTATTACACCCTACATTTGATGCAAAAGAATTAAAAACATTAACTCCAATTGCTCAAGGTAACCCAGCTTCTCCAGGTGCAGGTGTTGGACACATCTCATTTGAAGCAAAAGATGCTGAAGCAAGACATGCTAATGGTGAAAAAGTTGTTTTAGTTAGAGCTGAAACATCTCCAGAAGATATCGAAGGTATGGTTGCTGCTGAAGGTATTTTAACAATGCGTGGTGGTATGACATCACATGCTGCAGTTGTTGCTCGTGGTATGGGTAAATGTTGTATTACTGGTTGTAGTGCTGCTATTGTTGATGAAGAAGCAAAAACAGTTACAATCAACGGAAAAGTTTATGGTGAAGGCGATACTTTATCATTAAATGGTTCAACTGGTGATGTTTATGAAGGTGCAGTTAAATTAGTCGAAGCTGATACATCAAGTGGTAACTTTGGTAGATTAATGGCTGCTGCTGATAAATATAGAAGATTATCAATTAGAACTAATGCTGATACTCCACGTGATGCAGTTCAAGCTGCTAAATTTGGTGCAGAAGGTATTGGTCTTTGTAGAACAGAACACATGTTCTTTGATAAAGATAGAATCTTCCATATGAGAAAAATGATTCTTTCTGATACAGTTGAAGAAAGAGAAGCAGCATTAGCTGAACTCTTACCATATCAAAGAGATGACTTCTATGGTTTATATATGGCTATGAAGGATTTAGAAGAAATCAACGTTAACGTTCGTTTATTAGATCCACCTCTCCATGAATTCTTACCACAAGAAGAAGATAAGATTGAAGAATTAGCAAAAGCATTAAATAAAACAGTTCAAGAAATTAAAGATAGAATCACATATTTACATGAATTCAACCCAATGATGGGACATAGAGGATGTAGATTAGATGTTTCTTATCCAGAAATCGGAAGAATGCAAGCTCGTGCTATTATCGAAGCTGCTATTAAAGCAAGCAGAGATTTAAATAGAGAAATCGAACCTGAAATCATGATTCCATTAACATTAGACTTAAAAGAATTCAAATTCGTTAAACATATTATTGTTGAAGAAGTTGAAAAAGTCTTAAAAGAAAATAATGCTCACTTAAAATATCACATTGGTACAATGATTGAAATTCCACGTGCTGCATTACTCTCAAGTGAAATCGCTCAAGAAGCTGAATTCTACTCATTTGGTACAAACGATTTAACTCAAATGACATTCGGATTCTCAAGAGATGATGCTTCAAAATTCTTACCAGATTATTATGGTAATAAGATTTTTGAAGAAGATCCATTCCAAACAGTTGATCAAAAAGGTGTTGGAAAACTCATCAAGATGGCTGTCAAAGATGGTAGAGAAACAAGACCAGAATTATTAGTTGGTGTTTGTGGAGAACACGGTGGCGATCCAAAATCTATCGAATTCTTCAATAGAGTTGGTTTAGACTACGTTTCATGTTCACCATTCAGAGTCCCAATTGCAAGACTCGCTGCTGCTCAAGCTGAAATCTTATTAAAAAGAGAAAAAAGCGGTAAATAATAAATAAAATTATTATTAAAGGTATGAAAAATTAATTCATACCTTTTTTAAATGCATTAAAAAAGATCTAGATTTCTCTAGACCTTATTTCTTTTTTTGTTTTAAGATTGTTGTAACTTCTACAAAATAACCTTTTTTATCAAGTTCTATAGCAGTTCTTTTTATTAATTTCTTGTTTTTAGAAATTGCAAATACACAAGATCCACTTCCAGTCATTGAAACACATTCAAATCCTTTTTCATCTAAAATCTTTTTAATTTCTTCAACATCAGGATTTAATTTTTTAGCAGGTTCATATAAAGAATTAAATATAACTTTTCCAAGTTCATTTAAATCACCATTTAATAATGTATCTTTTACTTTTAAAGAATCTCCATGTACTAATTCCATTTTATCTGATTCTTTAAAAATTGTTTCAGTAGAATTTCCAGTGTGAGGTGCTACAAGTAAAATTAAATTATCACTTTTATAATCGAAGAATTCAATGTTATCGCCTCTTCCTTTAACTAAAGCAGGTTTATTATAAAATTGGAAATAACAATCACTACCAACTTTATTACAAATTTCTTTGATTTCACCATCACTTAATTCTAATTTTAAATATTTAATAATACATCTAAATACTGCACATGCGTCTGCGCTTCCTCCACCAAGTCCTGATTGAACAAAGATATTTTTATGTATTTTAATATTAAAATGTTCTTTAAATTGGTATTTTTCTCTTAAAACTGCAACCATTTTATGACATAAATTATACTTTGATACTCTCATAGAGAAACTATCACAAGTAATAAAATCATCAGTAATTCCTTTTGGAAGAATACTAAAATCAATAGTGTCATGAAATTTTAAAGGTAAAATAACAGATTCAAGTTCATGAAATCCATCTTCTCTAATATGTTTAGAATCTAAACATAAATTTATTTTAGCGTATGCTTTTTCAATAATATCCATATAATACCTAATATTTTAATTAATCTTCCTTCTTAATTAAAGAGTTATTAATCAAAACTTCTGTTAATTTTATATAATTTTCTAAAGATAAATCTTCTGCTCTTAAAGTTGCTGCAAGATTAGCTTCACTTAATACTTTATCCATAGTTTCTTTATCTTTAATAACTGTTTTTAAGTTATTTTGAATAGTTTTTCTTCTATTTGTAAATAAAATTTTACTTACTTTATAAAGTGTATTTCCAAATCCAAAATCCATATTTGCTTTAGGAGTAATTGAAAATACTACACTATCAACATTTGGTTCAGGGAAAAAGTTATTCTTTTTAACTCTAAATAATTCTTTAATATCATATTTATACATTAAAAGTAAATTTAATGCATTATAATCTTTTCCACTTTTAGCACAAATTCTTTTTAATGCTTCAAGTTGAATCATGAATACACCTTTTTCTAAATTTCTATAATTTTTAGCAATAAATTCTAAAATATCGCTAGTAATATAATAAGGTAAATTACCAATAACTTTATTCATTGAATAATCTTTAAAATGTAAAATATTACTTTTTACAATAGTAATTCCTTTATCTTCATGACATTTACATAAAAAATTATAAAATTTAGCATCATATTCTACTAAAGTAAGGTTATGAGTTTTTTTAACTAATTCATCAGTTAAACTTCCAAGTCCTGGACCAATTTCTAAAACTGTATCACTATCTTTAATTTCTAAAGCATTACAAATATTAGAAATTACTTCTTCATTAATTAAAAAGTTTTGACCAAGTTCTTTTTTAGCGTGACTTGATTCAAGAAGAAAAAAGTCTTTTATTTCAGATACACTAAGCATTTTTTAAAGTTTCCTCCAATTCTTTTTTAGTTATTCCTAACATTTTAAGTTTTTTAAACATAGATTTAAAGTTTGAATATCCTAAATGATATTTATTTATAATAATTTCTCTTTTTTTAGAAGAATCTTCATTACCAGTTAATCCAAGTTCTATTAAATCAGATTCTTTTAAATCACTATTATCTTTCTTTTCACTAAATCTAATTGTATGTTTTAAAGCGTTACTAACTTCCTCAATTGTAGATTCAGCAACTCCAACTTTATGGTTTTTAATACTTACTTCCTTTCTAACATACGCATTTAAACAATTAGGACAATGTTCATTAATAGAATTTCTAATTTTCATTCCAGGAAAATCAGGATCCGTTAAAATAATAACATCTTTTCCTTTCTTTAAATATTCATTAATAAAATCAAAATCTTTTTGACTAACAGCACTCCCATTAACTAAATAGAAGTTACTATCTATAAAAGTAGAAAGAAAATCAATATCACTTTTACCTTCTACAACAATTAAAGCATCAATTTTTATCATAATTTAAAAGCCTCTAAAGAATTTTTATACGTAATTTCTTCTAATTTTTCCTTTTCAATATTTAATAAATTAGCAGCATATTTTACTGTTTCAACAATAAATTTTGGTTCATTAATCTTCCCTCTAAAAGGAGTAGGTGCAAGATAAGGCGCATCAGTTTCAAAAACAATATCTTTTAAATCAATAGAAGTAATTACTTCTTTAACTTCCTTACTATTTTTAAAAGTTAAAACCCCACCAAAAGCAATTTTATATCCTAATTTAATAAATTCTTTAGCCATTTCTTTTGATCCACTATAACAATGCATAATTCCAGTATTTTTAACTTTATGTTCTTTTAAAATATCAAAAGTATCTTGAATGGCGTTTCTTGCGTGGATTGAAATTGGTAAATTTAATTCATTTGCAAGTTCAATTTGATTAATAAACATGTCTTTCTGTTTACTCTTGATTTCATCACTATTTTCCCAATAATAATCAAGTCCAATTTCACCAATACATTTAATTTTAGAACTATATTTTTTATATAATTCTTTTAATTCATTAATAGAATTTTCATTATATGTTTTATGTTCTGTAGGAATAATTCCAATTGAAGCGTATACAAAATCATATTTTGATGCAATTTCACATGCTTTTTTAGAACTTTCTAAATCATATCCAATGCACATAAAAGATGAAACTCCATCATTTAATGCGTCTTTTAAATAATTATCTAAGTTTTTAAACAATACTTCATCATTAAGATGAATATGAGTATCAAAAATCATTACTATTTACCAACACAAAATCTTGAGAAAATCTCTTGAGCAATATCAAAATCATGATCTTCTCCAGTTAATTCTAACACTTTTAAATAAATTGATTGAATATTCATACTAATTAAATCTAAAGATAAGTCATTATTTAAATCAATTAAAGTATCATTAATAATCTTCTTTATATTTTCTAAAATACCAATTTCTCTAGTATTTGAAATAGAAACATTCTTAATATTAGTATTTTTTAAACCTAAATTAGATAAAATTGCATCTTTTAAAGGTTCAATTTCTTTATTTAACGCTGAAATATATACATATTCAGGATTTTTAGTATCACTATCTTTTAATAAATCTTCTTTATTAATACAAATAATATGGTTCTTATTTTTGATTAATTCTAATATTTCTTTGTCTTCATCATTGAAATTAGTTGAATCGAAAAGTGCAACAATTAAATCAGCATCATCAACCTTTTCTTTACTCTTTTTAATACCAATATTTTCAATAAAATCATTAGATTCGTGAATCCCAGCAGTATCATATAAATTAATAATCAATCCATTTAAATTAAATTTAGCTTCTACAATATCACGTGTTGTTCCTTGAATATCCGTAACAATTGCTTTATCTTCATTAATTAAGGCATTTAAAAGTGAAGATTTCCCAACATTTGGTCTTCCTAAAATAACTAAATTAATTCCATTTCTAATTAATTTAGTTTTATTACCAGTTTCAATTAAAGAATTGATATATTCTAAATTCTTATTTAAAACACTTTCAATCTTCTCTTTATTTGCTTCTTCAATATCTAAATATTCTGGATAATCAATATTAACTTCAATTAAACTTAATAAATCTCCAAAATCTTTTTTAATTGGTGTAATTAAAGAAGAAGTTGATCCATCTAAAGATTGCATAACAATATCTCTAGCTTCTTTAGTTTCACTATTAATTAAATCATTAATTGATTCTGCTTGGATTAAATCTAATTTATTATGCATAAAACTTCTTGAAGAATATTCTCCATTAGTAGCCATTCTTGCACCATTTTTTAAAGCAATTTCAATAATTTCATTAAAAATTAAAGGACTTCCATGACTAATAATTTCAACACTATCTTCTCCAGTAAAAGAATATGGATTTTTGTATGCAAGTAAAACTACTTCATCAATTTTTGTATCATTATCTACAATATATCCATGATAAATCTTATTTTTTTCATTTTCTTTAAAAGAAATTTTTTTAGAAAAAAACTTATTACAAATAGTAAAACAATCATCACCTGATAATCTAACAATTGCTAATGCTGATTTTAAAGGAGCAGTAGCAAGTGCAACAATAGTTTCAAACATAATCTCTCCTTTTTAAGAAAAATTTGCTAAACCATATAAGTTTAGCAAATTAATACTATTAATCTTTATTTTCTTCAGTATTTGATGATTCTTTATTTGCAAAAGGTTGTCCAATATATTTAACAACAATTGCTCTATCCTTACCATCACCAACTGATTCAGTTTTTAAATTTTTATAGCTAGCTAAAGCATTATGTACTTTCTTTCTTTCATCTGGTGTCATTGGTTCAAGTTTAACATCAATATGAGTTTTTAAAACTTCTCTAGCAGTACGTTTTGCAATAGAAATTACTCTACTATATTTTTTATCTTTATATTCACCAATATCGAGTAAAATTCTATATTTTCTCTTATATTTGCTATTAACAGCAAGTTTTGTTAATTCATTTAATGATTGTAATGTAGCACCATTTTTACCAATTAATAATGAATTATGATCTGTTTCAATTAAAATTTTAATTAATTCATCTCTATAAAATGTTTTAACACTTGGTTCAAGTCCTAAAGCTTTACAAACATTTTTAATATAATTTTCAGCAAATTCAATAACATCTGCAAGTTCTGGAATACCAATTGTACATGTTTTTTTGAATAAGCCTTTCTTTTCTTCTATGATTTCATAGTTTAATGATTCTTTATCTACACCAAGTTCAGTACTTGCTAAAGTTAAAGCATCATCTAAAGTCTTAGCAGTATATTGTTTCATATTTAATTATCCTTTCTATTTATTCTTATTCTTTTTACTTTTATTTACTAAAATTGCATGCATAATTAATGATTGGAACATTGAGAATAACGCACCAATTAACCAATAAGCACCCATAGCAGCAGGAAGTTGGAAACCCATGATGATAACAAAAATTGTCATAATCCATTGCATGTATTTCATTTGTTTTCCTTGTTGATCTTGAGTATCGGATTTATTTAATTTTGCAATATTTTTTGAACGTTTTTTAGTTAATAAATTTGGTAATAACATTGCACCAATTTGAGCAGCTGACATTAAGATAATTAAAATGAGTGCACTCCACCATCCAGCATTTCCTGGCCATCCAGAGAAATTAGATAATGTGTTCATAATAGAAGCACTTAAATTAAGTCCTAAAACAGCATCAGTAGCAAGTGAAGCACTACCACTTAAAGCATTCCAAACACTAATAAATAATGGTAATTGAATGATAATAACTAAGAAAGAACGATATGGATGAACACCATTCTTTTTATAAAGTGCCATTGTTGCTTGTGCAAGTCTTTCTTTATCATATTGATTAGTTTTTGAATTTGGATATTTTTGATTTAATTTTTGAATTTCTGGTTGTAATTCAGTCATCTTTGATTGTGATAATGTTGATGGGAATGTTACTAACATAAATAACAATCTAATAACAATTGTGACAATACAAAGTGCTGCAATTTGTCCCCAACCATTCATACCTAAAGCATGTGATAAGTTTTCAACTGAAACACCAATTGGATAAACAAGTAAACCTTCTAAGAATCCATGTTCAGTGAATGCTTTTCCCCAATCACCCCAGAAATCTGAAGCTTTACCTTCAATTTTAACAGTTGTATTTAATGGATCTGTTGAAATACTTCCATAGAATCCATCATTAACTGAAATACAAGTTTTAACTTGTCCAACTTTTGATGATAATAATGTTTCATATCTTGCTAAATAGTTAGTAGACATAACTCTATATTCACCATTTTCAAGTTCATCAGCAAGTTCAGCATTCCATTTTTTGATTTTTGCTGTGTAATCAACAGTATCATTGCCTTTAGCGTCTTTTGTTAAAGTGTAATGTTTTAAATAACCATAATTTGCAAGTAATGATTTTTCTTCTCTTTCTTTTTTCATTACTTTTAAAAGATTATTCTTTTCAGTGTTATCAGTAGTTGATCTATAAGTTTTTAATTCATCATAAGAATAACCATAAATTTTATCAAATGATAAATTAGATAAATCTCCTGTGTTACTAACTGTACAAACTTCAGTTAATAATTTTTCATCCATTCCATCAATAACTGAATAAGAAGGAAGATTAAAACTATAAGTTCCTGCAGTTACTGAATTAAACATTTCAGCAGTGAATGAACTTAAACCAACATAGAAATTAATATCACTACGTTTAGCTTCATCTTCTTCATTTGTAGCTTTTAAAATTTTAATTTTACCAGCATTTACACTATATAAAGAAGTGTTATATGTTTTAAATAAGTTTTCTTCAAAAATTGTAGCATTTTCAGAGTATGAAAAAGAACCTTGATCATTTTCATAAACAAGGTTTTCTTTTTTAACTTTACTTGAATCTACATTTGTATAACTAGAAAAATCACTTAAGATTAATTCATATGCACTATCTTTAGAAGTATAAAAAGTGGTATTAATTGGGTCATAACCATAACGAAAATTAGATGTATCAAGTGCAGAACAATAGGAATTACATGATGCTAAGATTCCTAAAGCAGCTCCACAGGTAGCAATGGTTAAACCAACTTTTTTACTTTTTTTCATTAATTTACCTCTTTAATTATACTTTGGAGAAGTTTTTGTAACATCTCCTCGTTTCTTTTGAATTCGTTTGGATTATATTGTTTGCTTATTACGATAATTAAATCCTTGCTATCTTTATAATCCAGAGTGTGATCAATAATATTTCTAATTTGTCTTTTTATAAGATTTCGTTTTACAGCATTACCATGTTTTTTAGTAATTAATATTCCAACTCTTGTTTTATCTATTTCACTATCACGGTAATAAATGGTAAATAAAGAATTTCGTTTAAATTTTCTAAGATTTAAAATTTCTTTAAATTCTCGGTATTTTTTTATAACGTTCTTTTTCTTCATTATAAAGAAACAGTTAAAGATTTTCTTCCTTTTCTTCTTCTAGCTGCTAAAACTTTTCTTCCGTTAGCAGTAGACATTCTTGCTCTAAAACCATGTGTTCTCATTTTATGTAATTTACTTGGTTGATATGTTCTTTTCATAATTTTTTACCTCCATCGATAATCCGCTTAATTTTACATTATTTCTACTTCAATATCAACCATTATTTTTAACTCATATAAATCCACAATTGTGGATAAAATAATTAGAATTTATTGTCCTAAAAAATTACTAAAATTTGGATGTAGATTTTTCAACATTAAGGTGGATTTTGAATTTTTAAAGAGTGGAAAAATCAAAAAAAGACCGTTATTAAGGTATTTTTAGATGTTGAAAACTTTTTATAATGTGGAAATCTTTCCACTTTGTCCACATGGATAAAATGTGGATTACTTTTTCCACATAGTTATCCACAATAAAAGATGTGGAAAAGTATAAAAAGTGCTAAAAATCGCTATCTTTTAATCAAAATAATGTGGATAAAGTAATTGACACTAAAATTAATGCTTTTTAATTATTAATAAAATGATAAAATATCTTGATTATGAATAAAGAATTTCAAAGAAATATTGAGTTAATTTGGGAAAGAATATTAACTGCATTTAAAGAACAACAAATTATGGATGATGTCAGTTTTGACACATTTTTAAAACCTTGTTCAATTGATTCAATTAAAGGTAATAAAATCATTATTTCAGCACCAAATAAAGTAGCTGCTAAAACTTTAACATCTTTTTATAAAGATCAAATGTTAGATGTTATTTTACAAGTTACAGGTACTAATTATGATGCTGTTTTTGTATCTTTAGATGAATTAAAAAGTGATAATAAAGATGAATTTTTGAATAATTTAATCAATACTACTAACTATTTTGATAAAGTTAAATTAGATCCAAATTATACTTTTGATACTTTTATTGAAGGAATTTGTAATAAAGAAGCTAAAAGAGCAGCATTAGTAGCAGCAACAAATCCAGGAAAAATCTATAATCCTTTATATATACAAGGAAATTCTGGACTTGGAAAAACTCATTTATTAAATGCTATTGGTAATTTTATTAAAGAACAACATAGTGAACTTAACGTTTTATATACTTCTTCAACAGTTTTTATGGAAGAATATGTAAATTTTGTTAAAGGAAATACCAGTGAATTAGATTTACCTCAATTCATAAAACAATATGATTGTTTATTAATTGATGATATCCAACAAATTGCAGATAAAACTAAAACATTAGACTTTTTCTTCGATATTTATCAAGCTTTTTATACCGCACATAAACAAATTGTTTTAACGAGTGATCGTTATCAAAATGCATTACAAGGAATTCCTGATAGATTAATCACTAGATTCTTACAAGGATTAACAGTATCGATTAATCCTCCAGATATTGAAACTAGTAAAGAGATTTTAAAATTAAAATTCAAACCTTATGAAGAACAATTCACAATCGATGATGATGTTATTGAATTAATTGCAAATAACTTTCAAGATTCAATTCGTTCATTAGAAGGAGTATTAATAAGATTAACTTTCTATTGTAGTTTTGTTAATTCATCTCACATTGATTTAAATCTTGCATATGAAGCTTTAGGAAATCAACTTAAAACAGTAAGTAAAAAGTCAAAATTAGATGAAAATAAGATAATTATGCAAGTTTCTGACTTTTATCATGTGTCTCAAGCACAATTAACTGGTAAAACCAAAACTACTCAAATTGCATTGGCGCGTCAAATAGCAATCTATTTAATTAGAAAATTATTAGATACACCATATAAACAAATAGGAAAAATTTTCTCTAATAGAGATCATTCCACAATTATGCATAGTTATACAAAGGTGGAAAACCAATACGAAAGTGATGCTCAAATGAAGGAAATTATCGATAAATTCATTAAAAATTTAAAGGAATAATGCACTTATCCACATTTCCACAGTTTCCACACTCCTTATTATTATTAATATAAT